>CAMLEF010000133.1 GCA_946478675.1 uncultured Flavobacteriales bacterium
GCGATAGCGGAGAGGGAGAGCGCGAGGGAGGCAATGAGCTTTTTCATAATCAGCGAATTCAATTTGGGGATTTTGAAGGTGGGACGGCGCGCCCCGGTCAATTGTTACAGTAAGGTTAATGATTTGTTACACAACCTTGAAATTCAGCCAGATAGAATAAGTCTGCGAGTGATCGCAATTCGTGCCGGTGAAGTCGATCGATTCGAGCTGGCTGATCACCGAAGCGTGCAGGTCGGGGCGGCGGGAAGCGATATCCACCACGTGTGCATGACCTTTTTCATCGATGGTAAAAACGACGCGAACGGGTTCCGTTGCGGTGGAATTTTTCATCTGGTCCGGCACGTGCAGGTTGTCCTGGATCTTTTGCGAGATGAGCGGTGCGGAGTTCGAAGACGTAAGCTGTGCGTTAGCGGCAACAGGCGCGAAGGTGAGCGAGAGAGCGGTGAAGAGAATGGCGATCGTTTTCATGACGAGGATGTTTTGGGATGTTTCAGTCATGAGACGATCGGGGTACGGCAAAAAGTTACACGCAGTTTAAAGTTTCAGGTTCAAGGTTCAAAGTTGGTTGGTTGGTTCCCGTTTGTTCGAGCGTAGTCGAGAACTTGTTTCATTCCAATGCAACAGGTTCCCGACTACGCTCGAACAAGCGGGGAAAAGAAAGTCCGGAGTGGTGATGCTCCGGACCTTGAACTTTAAACTTTAAACCTTAAACGTTGAACTATTTCTCGCTGCCGACCGATGAATATTTCATCATGTGTTCGCTGCAGGTGTCTACCATTGTTGCAGAGCCGGCGAAGAACGGGGTGCGCTGGTGCAGCTCGGTGATCTCCTGCTCGAGGATGCGCGTGAAACCGTTGGTCGCTTTGCCGCCGGCCTGTTCGATGATGAACGCAAGCGGGTTGCATTCGTACAGCAGGCGAAGCTTTCCTTTCGGCGAAGAAGAAGTGGTCGGGTAGATGTAGATGCCGCCGGTGATCAGGTTGCGATGGATGTCGGCAACCGCGGAACCGATGTAGCGCGAAGAATACGGGCGCTTCGTGGCTTTGTCTTCTTCCTGGCAATACTTGATGTATTTTTTTACGCCGTCGGGGAAATGCACGTAGTTGCCTTCGTTGATGGAATAGGTTTTTCCTTCAACGGATATTTGCATGTTCGGATGCGAGAGACAGAACTCACCGATCGACGGATCGAGCGTGAAGCCGTTGACGCCTTTGCCGGTGGTGTACACGAGCATCGTCGAAGAACCGTAGATGACATAGCCGGCAGCGATCTGCTCCGTTCCGCGCTGCAGGAAATCTTCCAGCGTTCCCGGGCCGGAAAGCGACACGCGGCGATAGATCGAAAAGATCGTGCCCACCGAAACGTTCACGTCGATGTTGGAAGAACCGTCGAGCGGATCCATCGCCACCACGTACTTGGCATTCTTCGACTGCGGCGTGCTGATCGGGATGATGTCTTCGTTCTCTTCCGAAGCGATTGCGCAGCATTCACCGCCCACGCTCAGCGCCGCAATGAACTGTTCGTTCGCGAATACATCCAGCTTCTTGACGGATTCGCCCTGGATATTCGTTTCCCCGGCATCACCGAGAATGTCGGCGAGACCGGCCTTGTTCACTTCCCGGTTCACGATCTTGGCGGCAATACCGATGTCGCGCAACAGGCGGGAAAATTCTCCTTTGGCAAAAGGAAAATCGTTTTGCTTCTCGATGATGAATTGTCCGAGGGTCTTTACTTTACTCATGAGTGGTTGATGTGTGTCGGACAAATATCTGAAAAAAAAGGTGCGGGGGTGCGGTTCCGCTAACTATCGCAAACGTGTTGCGACCGGGAATTGTGAGGAATGAAAGAATGCGCCTGTTTAGAAATCTCATGGATAAAAAACGTTTTGCCAGTTAATGCCGGAAGAATACCGGTTATGAAAGGCGAAAACCTCCCGTCCGCTTTTTTGTACCTTAGGGATAGCCTAACAATATCCCCTGAAATTATTCTACTATGAATGAAAAAGCTACTTTTCTTTTCGTTGCTGCTGACTTCTGCAGCCTGGGGACAAAACGGGATCATTACGCATAACGTACCCGGCCCCAACAGCGTTCGCTCCTGTCTCACTTCCGATAATTCCGGCAACATCTGGATCGGCATGTATAACGGGCTGCGCAAATTCGATGGCGCCAACTGGACGACTTACGACAACACGAACACACCGATGACGACCAATAATATTTCGGCCGTCGGTACCCGCGCGAATGATGTGTGGGTGGGCGTGAAAGCTTCTTCCACCGCGGGACAATTCTTACTTTTCGACGGAACCACGTGGACCGATCATTCGACCGATGTGAATAACTCCATTGTCAAATCGGTGATTGCAGGCACTGCCGCCAATACCATTTGGGTGGGCACGCAAAGCGGTCTTTACAAATTCGACGGCACCACGTGGACGAATTACACGGTGGCTTCGTCCGGTCTTGCGTCCGACACGGTGAATTGCCTGGCGATCGATCCTTCGGGAAATATTCTTGCAGGAACGGCACGCGGGCTTTCGGTGCAGAACGGCGCCGGCTGGACGAATTACAATACGGCCAATACGCCGAGCATGATCAATACGTATGTAACGGCGGTGTACAGTGACGTCACCAATGGAACATGGATTGTGAATGGTGATGTCATGCTGTTTTCCGGCGGCACGTTTATCTCTGCGCAAACACTGGCGTCTTCTGCGATCGGCACTTCGCCTGTGTGGACCGTGCGACTGAACATGGCAAAAGGACCGCACGGCGGCATGCTCACCAGCTACGGCGGCACGCTCGTTGAATTCGTGGGCAATGCGCCGCATGTGTATGCTTACAATGTGCCCGCGTCGTTCTTCACCTATAATGCGACGGACGGAAAAACGTGGTTCATCGGTTATACCAGCAGTTCTCCGCTCGTGGAATTCGACGGCAACAATTACCACGCCGTTTCGAATACTGTTACCATCAACAACGTAAAGCTGCTCGATGTGAACCAGGTCAGCACGGCGATCCTCAACCGTGGCGATATGCACTGGAACACGTGGAGCGCGCAGTACGAAGTGCCCAAAGGCGGCGGAGCACATTCCATTTTTATGTCGGCCATGTGGATCGGCGGGCTCGATCAAAGCAACAACCTGCACCAGGCGGCCATGACGTATCGCCAGACGGGCATGGACTTTTTTCCCGGGCCGCTCGACACGACAACGGGAACGACGGATACGGCCATGGCTTCGCAGTACGATTACATCTGGAAGATCGACAAGACGGAAATTCTCGCGTTCCAGTATTACTGGAGCACCGGCGCTGTGCAGAACGGAACATACGTGCCGCGCTCCGATTTCCTGACGTGGCCTGCGCAGGGCAACGGCAATTACACGCGCAACATGGCGCCGTTCGTCGACGTGAATAATAACGGCGTTTACGATCCGCTGACCGGCGGCGATTACCCGCTCATCAAAGGCGACCAGATGTTGTATTGCATTTACAACGACAACCTCGCGCCGCATACGGAAACCGGCGGACAGCCGCTGAAAGTGGAAGTGCATTTTTCTGCTTACGCATACGCCTGCAGTTCCGTAGCCGATTCACTGAAGGCGATCAATTACACGACGTTTTATCACTACGATATTTTCAACCGAAGCACGAACGATTATCACGACGTGCACATCGGCCTGTTCCAGGATGCGGACCTCGGCGCTTACGACGACGATTTTGTGGGCAGCTACCCGCCGGGCAATTTCTGTTTCACTTATAACGGCGATCAGAACGACGGCACCAGCGCCTTGCCGACACTCGGAACCTACGGCGCCCATCCGCCGATCTCCAGTCTTGCTGTGTTGAACGGCCCTGTTGCAGAACCCGGCGACGGCATCGACAACAATAACGACGGAACGATCGATGAAGCCGGCGAAAAAAATCTCCTCACAGGCTTCACCTTTTACAACAACGATTTTACCATTACCGGCAATCCGGAAACTGCGGATGATTATTATCTCTATTCCAGCTGGAAGTGGAAAGATTCAACCGACATCACTTATGGCGGAAACGGTTATGGCGGAATGACGCCGACGATGTTCATGTACCCGAGCCCGCCGTTCGATATGTCGCCCGGTGCCTGGAACGAACGTACGGCCGGCAACACGCCTTTCGATCGCCGTTACGTCGCTTCCTGCGGACCGTTCAACCTGAATGCGGGCGAATCCGTCAGTCTCGATTTCGCAGATATTTTCAGCCGCGACACGACAGTGACGCCGACCGACACGATGTATTTCATGCAGGCGCTGAATGACGTGAACCGCGTGCGCAACTGGTACACGAACAACTCTGCGCCTTCTTGTGTAAATTGGAGCGTCGGTGTGCCGGAGCTTTCTTCTGCGATGGAATTCTCCGTGTATCCAAACCCGGCGAGCACGCAATTGAATATTGTTTACCAACCGAAAAACGATAACGCGACATTCGAAGTGATCGATCTCACCGGCCGCACGGTGGAAGGAGGAACTGTTCTTCCGCAGGGCCGCACGATCGTCGACGTCAGCACGCTTTCACCGGGCATCTACCTGGTGCGCGTGATCGACGGCGCTTCTTCGGCGAGCGTTAAAGTGATCCGGCAGTAACATCATCGGGCGGAAGCTACCTGGTTTCCGCCCTTTTTATAATGAAACGAAATTTACTCATCCTCATTTTCGTTTCGCTTTTATCGGAAGCGATCGGGCAAAACGGAACGACGGTCATACCCATGCCGACGTTCTTCAATCCGTTTGTGCTGCGTTACAAGAATTGCCTCGCTTCTGATCAGAACGGCGTCATCTGGCTCGGCACGCGCGACAACGGCATTCTTACCTGGGACGGCGCGAACTGGAATTTTTTCGACATCAACGGCGGATTATCGGATTACAACGTGCGCTGTCTCGACTACGATCCGAACAGCGGCATGTGGGCGGGCACGGATACCGGCGGCGTTTGCCTTTACAATGGTTCTTCGTGGACGGTATATGCGCGATGGAATTCGCCGCTGCCGGGAAAACGCGTGTATTGCATGCTGCAGCAGGGAAACAAACGCTGGTTCGGCACCGACCGCGGGCTGGCTTCGTTTGACGGAACAAACTGGAACGTGTACACGCGTCAGAATTCCGGGTTGATCTGCGATACGGTGACGACGCTTGCGGCTTCACAAACGGGAGAGCTGCTCGTCGGCACGGCGCACAACATGATCCGCTTCAACGGCAGCACATGGTACGGGCAGCAAACCGTTTTCGGCAATGCGCAGATCGACGTGATCTACGTGCACAGCGACGGAACAGAGTGGGTGACCAGCGGCGGCGGATTGTACCGCAACAACGCGGGAAGCTTCACCAGCTTTGCAGCACTCTATGATGTTCCGTGGACCGGTTTTCCGCAGGGCGTGAAATCGATCGGCAGGGGTCCGACCGGCGGCGTTTCTTTTTGCACGGGACGCGGCACGCTGAACGAGCTGGTGAATGACCGCCTGCGCACGTATTATCCGTACGGCGAAGTGGTGAACAATTCGTATGCGACAACCGCTTTTTATTATTGTGCCGTCACGAATTCTTTTTGGTTCGTCAATACGTACACGCCTTCGCTGACGGCGCCGATGAATGCGCTGCTGAAATTCGATCCGGCGCAATACAACGGTTTGGGCGCAGGTCTCACCGGTGATAATTCCAAAAAACTCGACGCGAACAACATCAGCGCACGCATCTTCGATCGCGGCGATATGCATTGGGATTTTGTTACCTCGGATTATCATGTGCCTGCCAACGGAGCAACGACCACGGTGTTCTGTTCCGGTCTCTGGATCGGCGGGCTCGATTCTTCCGGCGTGTTGCACCAGGCGGCCATGACGTATCGCCAGCGCGGCGAAGATTATTTCCCCGGGCCGATCGATGCGCAGACGCAGCAAACGGATTCCGCGACGGCGTGGAAATTCGATCGCCTCTGGAAAGTGGATCGTTATCACATCAGCGAATTCCAATGGCAGTTCGCGAATGGGAACGTGCAGAACGGAAGCTATGCGGTGCCGATGGATATTCTCGAATGGCCGGCGATCGGTAATTACGGAATAACGACACCGCTTGCGCCGTTTGTCGACGTCAACGGAAACGGTATTTACGATCCGCTCACCGGCGGCGATTATCCCGTGATCCGCGGCGACCAGGAATTGTTCTGCGTGTTCAACGATCAGCTGGCAACTCATGGCGAAACCGGTGCGCCTGCGCTGGGCATCGAAGTGCATCTTCATGCGTATTCGTATGCTTGTCCGCAGGCGGAAGATTCCATTCGCGCCATCAATTACACGACATTCTACAGCTACGAGATCATCAATCGCTCGTCGGTTCCGTATCAGCAGGTGCGTTTGGGTTTCTTCAACGACGTCGATCTCGGTATGTGGGATGATGATTATGGCGGTTGTTATCCTCCCGATAACGTTGGCTTTTGTTACAACGGTGACGCGGTCGACGGGCCGTCATCGGCGCCGTGTTATGGCAACTATCCGCCGATACAATCCACGGTGGTGCTCGATGGTCCGCCGGCGGTTCCCGGTGATAATGCGGATAACGACAACGACGGCGTCATCGATGAGCCGGGAGAAAAAGCATTGCTGAATTCTTTTCTCTCGTATGCGTATTCGAATCCATTTCCGTACGGTTCTCCCCAGGATGCCGGTGATTATTACGGCTATCTTTCTTCACGATGGGCCGACAGCTCGCAGGTGACATACGGCATGGACGGGCACACCAGCACTACGCCTTCGCAGTGGATGTATCCTGCATTGCCGGATGATACAGCAGGCTGGAGCGAGATGACCGCACAGCATCCGCCATTCGACCGCAACATGATCATCGGTTCCGGTCCGGTCAATATGAACCCGGGCGATACGTTACACTATGCATTGGCGCTGATCACGACGTTCGATTCAGTGAATGCGTGGAATTCGCATGCGTATTATCAATCGATGATCAACGACGTGCATCACGTTCAGCAATGGTTCGCCACGGATAATTTTCCTTCCTGCACGCCGTTGTTCGATGCGGTAGAAGAGCATCCATCATCACCGCTGCAGTTGTCGCTGTATCCGAATCCCGCCACCGACGAATTGAATATGCGTTATGCGTCGACAGGCAAAAATGTAACGGTGGAGATCTACGACGTGAATGGAAAACGCATGTTCGCAGGGATGTGGTTGAGCGAAACGATGACGGTGCCGCTGGCTGCTTATGCACCGGGACTTTACTTCGTCCGCATTGCCGACGGAAACCGTATTATTGCCGGGAAGTTTTTAAAGAACTGATGAGCCTGGAAATACGTGTCCGCAAAGCGGAAAAATCCGACATGCCTGCTGTGCTGTCGCTGGTGAAAGAGCTGGCCGACTACGAACGCGCGCCGCAGGAAGTAGTAGTAACGGTTGCCGATCTCGAGCGCGACGGTTTCGGTGAGCATCCGTTGTTCTTCTGTTTCGTCGCTGAGAAAAACGGGAAGATCATCGGGATGGCGTTGTACTACATCAACTACTCGACGTGGAAAGGTCCCTGCGTTTTTCTTGAAGATATCGTCGTGACGCAATCCGAGCGCAAAGGCGGAGTAGGGAAGCTGTTGTTCGAAGCCGTGCTGAACGCCGCCAAAGAACGTGGCGCAAGACGCATGTCGTGGCAGGTGCTCGACTGGAACGAGCCTGCGATCCAATTCTACAAACGTTACCAGCCCGAAGTCCTCGGCGAATGGTTGAATTACCGGTTGAGTTTTTAGTCAGGAGTCAGGAGTTCGGAGTCAGGAGCCCGGAGAAATTTCAAAGCATATAGTTCAGATGCGTGTGAAATTTTTAGCCGAAGGTTGAACGTTTGCGTCACGCAGCTCCGATGCAAGTCCGAACTCAAAACTCCGAACTCAAAACTCCGAACTCCCAACTCCTGACTCCGAACTCCAAACTCCCGACTCCGAACTCATTCCTTACCTTCGTAGTGTATGAAAGTCTTCAAGTTCGGCGGCGCTTCGGTGAAAGATGCCAATGCCGTTAAAAATGTGGCCGGCATTCTCCGGCGTTACCCCGGCCAGGAAATTATCGTTGTGGTGTCGGCGATGGGGAAAACGACGAACGCCCTCGAGCGGCTGGTCGATGCATTTTACTTTCGTACAGAAGATCCGATCGCGGTGCTGGAGGAAATCCGTCGCTTTCATCTCGATATTCTTGCCGGACTTTTTCCCGATCCGTCACACGCCGTTTACACCGAGATTCACAATACGTTCGTAGAGCTCGAGTGGGCGCTGGAAGACGAGCCGACGCATTCCTACGATTGTGAATACGACCAGGTCGTTTCCATGGGCGAGATCATTTCTACGAAGATCGTCGCTGCGTATCTCGCGGAATCCGGCGTGCCTGCGAAATGGTGGGACGTGCGCGATTTCATCAAGACCGACAATACGTACCGCGAAGGAAAAGTCGACTGGGCATTGACGGAACAGCTCGTGCAGGAAACGCTTCCGTCTTTTTTCAAAACGTCGAAAGAGAAAGTCATCGTGACGCAGGGATTTCTCGGTGTGACTTCCGAAAATTTCACGACGACGCTCGGACGCGAAGGTTCCGATTATACGGCGGCGATCCTCGCGTATTGTACGGATGCGGACGACGTGACGATCTGGAAAGACGTTCCCGGCGTGCTGAACGCGGACCCGAAATGGTTCGATGAAACCCGGCTCATCCCGCAGCTCACGTACCAGGATGCGATCGAGCTGACGTATTACGGCGCTACCGTCATTCACCCGAAGACGATCAAGCCGCTGCAGAATAAAAAGATTCCGCTGTACGTGCGCTCATTCGTTGAGCCGGAAAAAGAAGGCACGAAGATCCACGACGTGCAGGTGCCGCTGCCGATTCCCTGCTTCATCTTCAAAGTGAACCAGGTGCTGCTGTCCATCTCGCCGAAAGATTTTTCCTTCATCGTCGAAGAAAATCTCGGCGAAATTTTCGAGCTCTTCGCGGAACATCGCGTGAAGATGAACGTCATGCTCAATTCCGCGATCAGCTTTTCCGTCAGTGTCGACCAGGACGAACGCAAATTGCCGGCGCTGATCGAAAAGCTCCGCGAGAAATTCCGCGTGCTCTACAATGAAAATGTTGAGCTCGTCACCATCCGCTATTACGACCAGCAAACGATCGATCGCGTCACGGCCGGCAAGCAGATCTTCCTCGAAGTGAAGAGCCGCTACACCGTGCAGCTCGTGATGAAAAATTTGTAAGACGAGCGGCGCATTTAAGGGGCAAACGTTTTTAATCCTACATCGCGTCTATTCATTAAAATCACCGCAGAAACGTTGCGCTGCGTGAAAGTTTTCATGGTGAAAGAAAGGTTAGTTTTTTGTTTTCCAGTCGGTTAATTGCAAGAATAGGGGGAAAAGAAGATTTAAATTGATTTTCAAATTCCATCAAATAATTGATAAGTTTTGCGATCTTTGAAAAATCAATTCCCCCTATGCAGCGTCTGCAGATAGCACCCACTATCCGAACCGCCAGTGTTGAGTTTGATCCTGAACAGGCTTTGCTCCGCATTCAGGGCAATTCCATTCCGGAAAATGCCGACGGTTTTTTTCAGCCCCTCCACGATTGGGTAGAAGAATTCCGCAACGTGCACAAAGGCCCCGTGCGCATCCGCATTTTCATGACGTACTTCAACACGGCCACCATCCGTCATTTAATTTCCTTGCTTCGCCGGCTCATTTTCTATTACGGTGATCAGCTCACCATCGAATGGGCGTACGAGCGCGGCGACGAAGAGATCCGCGACCGCGGCCAGGATCTTGCCGAAGTCGTGAAGTTCAATTTCCGCTTCGAGGAAGTGAAAGATTGATCTTGCTGCGAAGAATGCTTCCGCTGGTCAATTTCTTTAATTCAAATTCCGGTTTTGCCACCAGGACACTAAGGCACGAAGAAAATCTTTGTTGCTGGTTTCGCTAATTGATTTCTGAAATTCAGATTCAGCTTCACGGAGGCGATTAATTCTTTGCCACGAAGACACTAAGGCATGAAGACACTTTTCGCGCCATTCTGCAAAAACAATTCTTCTGAATATTTCCGGGATTAACCTAATACGGCAATGATCTTGCGTGCGAGCGCTTCGGCGATCTTGCGATGACTTTCGAATGTCCATCCGGCGATGTGCGGCGAGAGGATGACCTTCTCCGAGCGGATGAGATATTGAAACGGCTCGGGCAGGGAAGCGGCGTCGAGCTTTTCGAAGGAAACACTTTCGTATTCGAGCACGTCGAGGCAGGCGCCGCGTACATGCGCTTTTTCGATGGCGCGAACGAGCGCTGCGGTGTCGAGCACTTTTCCGCGCGCGGTATTGATCAGCCAGATCGGCTTCTTGAATTGCGCGAGGAACGAATCGTCGACCAGGTAACGCGTCTCTTCGGTGAGCGGAATGTGCAGGCTGAGCACGTCGGCATTCGCGAAGATTTCTTCCAGCGTGCTTTCTGCTACGAATTCATTTCCGAAGCCGCTTTTGTATTTATCATAAGCCAGCACACGCACGTCGAAGCCGCGGAGGCGTTGTGCAAAAGCGCTGCCCATGTTTCCGTAACCGATGATGCCGACGGTTTTTCCCTGCAGCTCGTAGCCGCGGTTTTCTTCGCGTTTCCAGGTGCCGCTGCGCACTTCATGGTCGGCGCGGCAGAGATTATTCATCAGCGCCAGCAGCATGCCGATCGCCTGTTCGCCTACCGCATCGCGATTGCCTTCGGGTGCATGCACGCAACGAATGCCTTTGCTTTCCGCGTACTCAACGTCGATGTTTTCCATGCCTGCACCGGCGCGCGCAATGCATTTCAGGTTCGTGCCGGCGTCGAGAAACGTTTTGTCGAGCTTGAAGCGGCTGCGGATAATCAGCACGTCGTAATCCGCGAGCTTCGCCATGATCTCTTCTTTCGTGCTGTGCTCGTCTTCGTCGCAGTGATAGCCTTT
>CAMLEF010000134.1 GCA_946478675.1 uncultured Flavobacteriales bacterium
CGGTTTCGGCGGCGGCATGGAGCACCAGACGATGACTTTCGTCGGCGGCTTCGGTTACGAATTGCTTTCGCACGAGCTGGCGCATCACTGGTTCGGCGACAAAGTGACGTGTGCTTCGTGGCACGACATCTGGCTGAACGAAGGATTTGCGAGCTACCTCAGTGGATTGTGCTACGAGCATTACACGCCTTCCGTGTATTGGATGCCGTTCAAAAGCGGGCGCATCTCGTACATCACGAGCCAGCCCGGCGGAAGCGTTTATTGCAACGACACGACGGACATCAACCGCATTTTCGACGATCGTCTTTCGTATGCCAAAGGCGCGATGATCCTTCACACGTTGCGTTGGGTGATCGGCGACAGCGCGTTTTATGCAGGTGTCAATAATTATCTGACTGACGCTTCGCTCGCGTACGGATTTGCGACGACTGCCGACCTGCAGCAACATCTCGAAACATCGAGCGGACAAAACCTCGCGTGGTATTTCAACGACTGGTATTACGGAACCGGGTTTCCGTCGTATCAAATCCGCTGGGAAGAAGACAGCACCAACCTCGTCCGCTTCACCGTTCATCAATCCTCTTCGGACACGGTGAATTTCTTCGAGCTGCCTTTGCCGATCGAATTCAAGAGCGTGACGCACGACACGATCATCCGCGTTTCCAACATTACAAACGACGAAACGTTTTCCGTTCAGTTGCCGTGGACGGCAGACAGTTTATTGTTCGATCCGCAACTCTGGATCATTTCCGCCAACAACGCGATCATACGCACGCAGCCGCCGGTCATCGACAACACGATTTATCTCTACCCGAATCCATCCGCCGACCAGGTCGTTTTAAAAACAGGCAACACGTTTACCGGGAAAGGCACGCTGCGTTTTTACGATGTGCGCGGAAAGCTGGTGAAAACAGTGGAAATGCAATTCAACGGAACTGCTGCCGAACTTCCGATCGACATCAGCACGCTATCGGCCGGCGTTTATCTTGCAGAGCTGACGACACCGGATAAAACGTTCGTGCTGCGTTTCGTCAAGGGCAAATAGCTTTCACACAACCGGCGCAACTGTCGGTTCGTCGATTTCATTTGACAGTCTGCGGAAAAATGTATTTTTTTTGCAGTACAGCTTTCCCCCGGCTGAGACCCCGCGACAGTATGAAAAAGTTTGCTGCACTGGCGAGTCTGTTCGTTTCTGTTTGGCTCATGGGTCAGACGGGACCTGCGGGCGTGGGCAATGCTTCCTCGAACATCGTGTGGCTGAAAGCGGATGCGGGCTCGTCAACAACGGTGAGCGGCAACGCAGTTTCCCAATGGAACGATCAGTCGGGCAACAGTAACAACGTCGCGCAGGCCACGGGCACGCGTCAGCCGTTGTATCGAAGCACTGTCGCTTCCGCTTTCAACGGCATGCCCGCGATGGAATTCGACAACGACGCGACGAATTACGATTACCTCACCTGCCCCGACAACGCCACGCTCGACGGTTTCAACGCGATGTCGGCGTTCAGCGTTTACCGTTTGAATTCCGGAACACCGACAGGAACACCGCGCGCGATCTTCAGCAAACGCGTCGACCCGTCCACCAACAACGATTACGGCTGGTTCCAGTACACGAACAATTTCATGTACCTCGACGTGAACGGAACGACGTACCGCATGAACACGGCGACGGCGTATGCGACAGGAACCGATTACCTGGTCGGTTTTACATTCGATGCGTCGCTTGCGTCGAACGATCAGAAAATGTACAACGGCAATTCGCTCGACGCACAGGGTAATAACCCCGCGAATACGGTTCCGAATTACGCTTCGGATTTTCACGTCGGCGTGTTGTACGGTCATACGGGCTCGAACAAACAATTCAACGGTTACATCCCGGAAGTGATCGTGTACAATACCGCAGTGAACCCGGCGCAGCGTTACATCGTGAACAATTATCTCTCGGCGAAATACAACATTGCTTTGTCTTCGAATGATTATTACGCAGGAGATACGCCGGCAAACGGTGATTTCGATCGCGAGGTGGCGGGCATCGGGCAATCGTCGGCGGGCAATACGAACAATGCGTTCAGCTCTTCCGTGTGCGCGGGAATGGGCATTGCGTACGTGTCGGGATTCGATGACGGCGACTATGTCCTGGCGGGACACAATCTTCCGGCGAACGCGAACATCAACTCGGACATCGCGGTCGTTTCGGGTGGACCGCTGGCAGCGCGCTGGCAACGGACCTGGTACATCGACGTGACGAATACGGGCTCCGCGATGACGACCGATGTGACGTTCGATCTTTCGGATGGCGGCTTCACGGGCAATGCGGGATTGGCTTCGGAATACAAGCTGCTTTACCGCAGTACCAATTCCGGCAGCTGGACAATTGTGGCTACGGCGACTTCCACCAATGGCGACCAGGTTACGTTCTCGAATTTCAGCTTCAACACGAACGATGGTTATTACACGATCGGAACGTTGAACGCGACGTACGGAACGCTGCCGGTGGAATGGTTGTTCTTCGATGCGACGCCGGAAAACGGGAATGACGTTCGTCTCGAATGGGCGACGGCTTCCGAAGTGAATGCGGATTATTTCGTGGTGGAACGCGCGGATGCGATGAGCGCTTTTACTGCGGTAGCGCAGACGGATGCGTCGGGCAACAGCAGCTTCACGCATTATTACACGGCGAATGATTATGATCTCGCGCCGGGAATTTATTACTACCGTTTGCGTGAAGTCGATTTCAACGGGCAGTATCATTACTCTGCCATTCGCAGCGTAGAAATTTCCGGCAATGATTTTACGGTAACGACGCTGCCGAATCCTTCCGGTGAAACGTTTGCGATTATGATCGGACAGGCCTGGCTCGACGACCGCGTTACACTGACGATTGTTGATGCGCAGGGAAGACTGGTGGAGTTTCTCGAGCCGGAAAACAATTTGCTTTCGCTGCGTTTATCGCCGGGATTGTATTTCATTCGTGTTTCTTCCGCTTCCGGGAAAACCCAAACGCTGCGGCAGGTGGTGACGGAGTAGCAACGTTAAAAGCTGATCGAAAGGATCGGGTGAAGCTCGATATTATTCTTTGCCTGCTTGCGCTTGTAATGATGATCGATATCGACAAATGCAACTCCGGTAACCGTCACCTCTTTTCCTTCCAGGTTATTCGCATCAATGAATTCACGCACACGACGGAATGTTTCCACATATGCAGAACCTTCCGCATAGGTGCAACCGGGATTCGGACATTCCGTAATGAGATATTCCTCTCCTGATTGAAGGCGGATGTGATAATCGCCATCACGTTCTTTTTTCACTTTGTCGACCACCGCGCGGACGGAATACACTTTCATCTCTTCCGGTTGCCGTTCCGTTTCATTTTTGACTTCAGGAACCGGCAGGTCATTCAGCGCTGCAATCGTAGTCGGGATGACCGCCGTATCGAGAGCAGCAGCCGGCGCATCCGTCAGCAGCTTTACCTGCCTGCGTGTATCGCCATTGCAGGCTTCTTCGTTATTCTTTCCTTTTTTGCAGGAAAAGAACAGCAGCAGGATTGTACAGAAGAGCGCGGTACGCATTAGTGATAAAACGGAAACGAGAGAAGCTTATTTTAAATAGCAATTTTCAACATGGCCAGCCCCCATGCTATTGCACGGAAAACAAAAGCCCCATCATCACTGACAGGGCTTTCATTTTTCTCAGAACAAATTATTTCAAATACGTCAGCAGTTTCTCAACACTTGCTTTCGCATCGCCGTAAAGCATTTCTGAATTCGGTTTGTAGAAAAGCGGATTGTCTTCGCCGGAATAACCTGCCGACATCGAACGTTTCATGATGATTACTTTCTCCGCTTTCCACGCTTCGATGACGGGCATGCCGTAGATGGAGCTGGCCGGATCGTCCTGCGCGCTCGGGTTCACGACGTCGTTTGCGCCGATGACCATGACGACATCCGTATCGGGCATGTCGTCGTTGATCTCGTCCATTTCAAGAACGATGTCGTACGGCACGTTTGCTTCCGCGAGCAGCACGTTCATGTGACCGGGCAGTCGTCCTGCAACCGGGTGAATGGCGAAGCGCACATTCTTTCCCTGTTTGCGCAGCGTCTGAACGAGCTCGTAGATCGGGTACTGCGCTTTGGCAACCGCCATGCCGTAACCGGGAACGATCACGATGGACTTCGCTTCTTTCAGCAGGTTGGCAACTTCTTCGTGCGTCATCGAAGTAACTTCTCCTTCAATTGCTTTTTTCTCGCCTTTCGGTCCGAGGCTGGAGCTGGCGAAGATCACTGAGAAGAACGAACGGTTCATCGCGTGGCACATGTGCATGGAGAGGATCGCACCCGAGCTGCCGACGAGCGCACCAGTTACGATGAGCAGGTCGTTTTCGAGCATGAAGCCAGCAGCAGCAGCAGCCCAGCCGGAATACGAGTTGAGCATGGAAACGACCACCGGCATGTCGCCGCCGCCGATCGCCATCACGAGCACAATGCCGATGAAAGATGCGATGGCGATCATGATGCCGAGGTACGGCATGCCGCCGGTGCCTTCTTCGCGGCCGTACATCACACCGAGTATGACGCAAGCCAAAAGCAGCAGCAGGTTCATCAGCTGAAGTCCTTTGAAGCTCCAGGGCTTGGAGGGCACTTTACCGTCCAGCTTTCCCCACGCGATGATGGAACCGGTGAAGGTGATTGCGCCGATGAAAATTCCGACGAAGACTTCAACAAGATGAATGGAATGTTCTGCGCCCTGCAAGGCCTGCGTTGCGGGATCAAGGTAAGAGCCGATACCCACGAGCACTGCGGCCAGGCCCACGAAGCTGTGAAGAATTGCAACCAACTGCGGCATTGCAGTCATCTCTACTTTCCGCGCGACGAGAATACCGATCAGGGAAGCAACGGCGATAGCGGCCACGATATACACATGACCTTCCACACCTTTACCGAGCACGGTGGCGCAAATGGCGACGATCATCCCGACGATTCCGTACAGGACGCCGCGTTTCGCAGATTCCTGTGACGACAATCCGCTCAGACTTAAAATAAACAGGATACTGGCGAATAAGTAGGCCGCTGTTTGAATTTCTTTTGCGATGAAGAACATAAATGTGGAGTCTTATTTTTTGAACATTTTCAGCATGCGGTGCGTCACGACGAAACCGCCGACGATGTTGATGCTGGCGACGAGGATGGCGATGGATGCAAGAATGGTCATGATGTTTCCTGCATCATTCTTCACCTGCAGCAAGCCGCCTGTTACGATGATACCGCTGATCGCATTCGTCACGGCCATGAGCGGCGTATGAAGCGAATGCGAAACGTTGGTGATCACCTGCCAGCCGACGAAGATCGCGAGCACGAAAACCGTGAAGTGCTGGATGAATGCAGAAGGTGCATAAGCGCCTACCATCCACAACAGCGCTCCCACGACGCCTAATGCGATCAGGGTCGACATGGCTTTTTTCTTCGCCGCTTCTTCGGCTGACTTCTGTGTTTCTTCTGCCGTAGGCGGAGCCGGTTTCTTCGCGCCGCCGCCTGCCGTAGGACTTACCTGCAGCGGTGCGGGCGGCCAGTTGATCTTCCCGTTGTACGTCACCATCGCGCGGGACACGACGGCATCTTCCATGTCGATCTTAAACTTCTCGGCTTTGCCCATGTCATCCAGCAGGTGACAGAGGTTGTTGCCGTAAAGCTGTGAAGCCTGCGTGGGCAGTTGGTTGAGCTTGCCGACGATGGTAACACCGTTCGGCGTCGTGTAGATCTCCCCGTTTTTCGTCAGCGCGCAGTTGCCGCCGGTGGAAGCCGCGAGATCGACGATGACCGAACCCGGTTTCATGGCAGCGACGTGATAATCGAGCCATAGCTTCGGCGCCGGGCGGCCCGGGATCAGTGCGGTGGTGATGACGATATCGACTTCTTTCGCTTGTTCGAGGAACAGGTTCATCTCCGCTTCGATGAACTCCTTGCTCATCTCCTTGGAGTAACCCGATGCAGTGGCGCCGTCTTCGTTGATATCAACGGTGAGGAAGCTCGCGCCCATCGATTCGATCTGCTCGGCCACTTCCTTACGCGTATCGAAAGCACGAACGATCGCACCGAGTGAATTCGCAGCGCCGATCGCCGCAAGTCCTGCCACACCGGCGCCGATCACCAGCACTTTTGCCGGCTCGACTTTTCCTGCCGCCGTGATCTGGCCGTTCAGGAATCGACCGAAGTGATAAGAGCCTTCAATGACCGCGCGATAGCCGGCGATGTTGGCCATCGACGACAGCACGTCCATTTTCTGCGCACGTGAAATACGCGGGATGGCGTCCATGGCCACGGCGTTCACTTTTTGTTCGGCGAGTTTTTTCAGGAGCTCCGGGTTTTGCGCCGGCCACAGGTAGCTCAGCAGCACCAGGCCTTCGCGCATCATTCCCACTTCTTCGGTCGTCGGCTCTTTTACTTTGAGCACGATATCCATCTGTCCGTAGATATCGGCAGCCGACGGAACGATTTTCGCGCCTGCTTCTTCAAATTCTTTATCCGAAAAATTTGCCTTGACACCGGCGTCGTGCTGGATGTAAACTTCAAAGCCCTGCTTGAGCAAGCGCTTTACCGTTTTTGGAGTTGCAGCGACTCTTAATTCGCCTGGTGATACTTCGGAGGGTACTCCAACTTTCATAAATGAAGATTTAACAGTGTTTGGTGCCCGGTTAAGGGGTAAAACCTATCATCGGGAAGGGGGTCGAAAAGTAAGAAAAAAATCGAGTTTGAGAGTAAAAATCGCACTGGTCTGCCCGGAGCGGCTTTTCGTCGGCGGTTTATTGGCGCGAACGTACTTTTTTCACCCGGAATTGGCGGGCTGAACGATTCGGTTTTCTTCAAAAATCCTGGATGCTTCCGGTCTTTTATGACGGAAATCATACGGCAGCATTCGGCCAGACAAATTTTCGTCCGTCCATCCTGCAAGAGCAGACGGCCGATTACTCTTTTATCAGCGGATACACGTCCGTTTTCGCGGCAGAGCTGACGCGAACCTGGTAGAGGCCTTTCGCCAGCGAAGAAACATTGAACGTAACAGGATCGAATACGTCTTTGACAACGGTGTGCTGCAGGCTTTCGACTTTTCTCCCCTCCATATCGAAAATTTCCAGCGTGAATTCGCCTTCTTCGTTAAGGCTAAAAAGGAACGTCGCATTTTCCGTGGCCGGGTTCGGGAAGAGCGTGCTTTCCAAATAAGTCGGCGGGTAAGCAATGACCGTCGTCGGTACGCCCGGGGCGAATTTCAGCGCGGCCACTTCATTGCTGTCGACGCCGGTGACGAAAATATTATTCATCGCATCGGTGCAGATGCCGTACGCTTCGTTGCCGTTCGCATCACCGTAATACGTCGACCACCGCAGCGAATCGTTGATGTCGAACCACGCGATGAACATGTCGTTGTACGAACCAGCGTCGCCCTGCACGGATTGGTAGTAATTCACATCCGCCGGCTGCTGCACAGGAAAATCCGTTGACGCGGTGTTCCCGCAGATGTACAGGCCGACCACCGGATCGTACGCCGCTGCAAAAGCCATGTCGGGCGAGCTGCCGCCGAAGTACGTCGACCACGTGCGCGTGGTGCCGCTGCTGTTGCATTCGACGATGAAACCATCGTGCGTACCGATGCTGCCGATCGTGCTGTCGACGTAAGCGCCGTTGCCGGGATTGACGATCGGGAAATCGGCTGCCGTGGTATAACCGGTAACGAAAATATTTCCCGCATTATCGACAGCAATACCTTGCCCGAAATCGGAACCGTTGCCGCCGCAGTACGTCGCGAACTGCACGACCTGCGCTGTCGAAATTTTCAGAATGAATGCGTCTTCGGAGTTGTACGCATCTGCATTCGAATTCTGGAACACGCCGCCGGTCACCGGGAATCCGCCTGCCAGCGTGCTGCCGGTGATGTACACATTCATTCCCGAAGCATCGATCGCAATCGCGCGGCCTTTGTCGTCATCATCGCCGCCGTAGAACGTGCACCATTGCATCGCGCACGACGTATTTACTTTCAGCACGAACGCATCGTAGCCCGTGTTTTTCGTTCCCTGCACCGCGCCGGAGGTTGTGATGAAAAACTGCGAATTGGTGTAACCGGTGACGTACGCATTGCCGGACGCATCCGCAACGATGCCGGTGCCGTATTCATTGCCGAAGCTGCCGTACCACGTCGCCCATTGCCGCGCGCCCGCTGCGTTGAATTTTAAAATAGCGAGATCGTACACGCCGTTGCCGTAATTCGCCTGCAACGGATTCAGCACCGGGAAATCATTCGAGCCGGTCGTGCCCGTGACGTAACAATTCCCGGAATTATCACTGGCGATGGCCCTGCCCTGCTCGTAATCCGTGCCGCCGTAGTACGTTGACCACACGCGTGCGCCGGAGGAATTCAATCGCTGCACAAAAAGATCTTCGAAGCCGTAGAGCTGCCCCTGGTAGGCGTTCAGCACGGGAAAATTCGTGCCGTCGGTTGCGCCGGTGAGCAGCACGTCGCCGGAATTATCTTTTGCTGCGGCAATCGCGTAGCCGTAATCGAAATCGGAGCTGGCCTGCGGCATCGACCATTGCAGCGGCGGATCGATGATGTAGGTTTTGTCGGGCGAAAGATCCGGGATTGAATAGGAAATTTCTACCGAAGGAGTTTTCTTCTCGTGAAGGTTGAGGCATCCCGGCAGATCATACAGCGCATCGTAACCTGCATCGACGAGCGCGCCGCTTTCTTTTTCATACATGCGCAGCGCTCCTTCGTGCAGCGTACCGAATGCGGAAGGCACGTTGATCTCCAGTTGAGAAGCGCCGAAGTCCATCCGGTACGCTTCTGTTCCGCGATAGTACAAACGGATCTGCCGCGCATCCGCACCGGGATGAACAATGAAATCGTGCGCGAGACCTTTTTGCGGATCAGCGGAAAGCACCCAGTCGATGCCGGGATAGACATTTCTGATCGTCACTTTCTTCCACGATTTTACACCGAGAATTCCCTGCGGACAATGCGCGTAATAATAATTCGAGTAGCCCGGCAACGGATCTTCCTTCACCACGTTCTCCGCACGAACCTGCGCACCGCCGAGCTGCATTTCGATCTTCGACCAGCTCTTCTTCGCGCGATCCGTTTCGGCGTCGGGCGATTTTTCTTTTTGCTGGAAAACGTACGTGATCCCGCTCGTCGTGATAAAGAGCTGCGGACCGGTGCCGGTGGTTTTGAACAGGATCGTCGAAGCGTTTCCGTTTGCGTCGACAAACTGTCCGTTATTTTCCGTGAAGGCCATTTGAGCCGTGGCGAGGAACGGCAGGGTTATGAAAAAAAGGAGGAACTGTTTTTTCATAGGTGCGGGTGTTTGCAGAGACAATTTACAAAATCCCGCGAAGCGCAGGATATTAATTCACCCGCATCGCAAACACCAGCACGTCGTCCGTCTGCTCGTGCTCGCCTTTCCATTCATCGAAATGTTCGGAGAGCCGGCGATGAATTTCCTGCAAGGGAAGATGCGAAACGTTTTTGAGGAATTCGCGGAAACGGCGGACCATGTATTTCTTTCCGCGCGTGCCGCCGAACTGATCGGTGAAGCCGTCGGTGAACATGACCAGCAGATCGTTCTTCTGCAGCGGAACGGTTTGTTCGGAGAAGGATTGCTCCGTATCGCCATGACGGCCGACCGACATTTTATCACCGCGCAGCTGGTTGATTTCGCCATCGCGGATCAGCCAGAGCGAATTGTTGGCGCCCGCATATTTGAGGCGATTGAAATCTTTATCGATGCAAACGACAACCGCATCCATGCCATCGCGCGAATTCACTTCGTGCTCGTGGTTGTCGAGGTGCTCGATGATGCGCTTGCGGGCATGATCCAGCACGCGCCCCGGCGAAGCGACGAATGCATTATCCTGGATCTCGTTCAGGCAGGCGATGTTCAGCATGCTCATGATCGCGCCGGGAACGCCGTGGCCGGTACTGTCGCCGACGACGATGGTGAAATCGCCGTTGCCGAGCCGTTTCGCCCAATAGAAATCGCCGCTCACGATATCCTTCGGGCGATAGAAGATGCAATGCTCGCCGATGTTCGCTTTCAGGAAATGCTGTTGCGGCAGCAGCGAATGCTGGATACGTCGTGCGTACGCGATGCTGTCGGTGATGTCTTTGTTCTTTTCCGCGATGATGCGGTTCACGTTTCCCAGCCGCTGCGAATTGATGAAATTATCCCGCGTGAGCTTGTAGCGCGAGCCCGTTCCAGCGAGCGCGAAGAGGATCAGGAAGAGCTGGATGATATTTGTGCTGAGAATATTCGGCAGCGAGAAATACGGCTCGTGACGAAACACCAGCGTGGCGATCAGCAATACCGAATGACTGCACAGCGCGATGAAAGCAAGTGTTTTTACATTCTGGCAATAGAGCAACCCGCGCACCACGATGACGACGGACGCCATCAGGAAATAGGTGAACACATTATCGGGAACCGTAAGGCAGGCGGCGATGGTGGTGACGATCGGCACGAGGATGGACGTTCCGAAGGCGCTGATGATGTACGGATATTTGATCTTCTTGCGGAGCAAATGCGCGCCCAGCACGAGAATGCTGCTGCAACCGAAAAGCAGGTAGAACGGAATAATGTAATCCGGCTCGTTGCGGTGGTAGATCTCGACGAAGATGAAAACGGCGATGCAGATGGAGGTGAGCGGCCAGCTGGTTTTCGCCGATTGTACCATCAACCGGCGCAATTCGCTTTCCCACTGCTCGTGATAAGCCTTTTCCTGGTTTTCCATGGGTCAGAGAACTAATATATGAGGTTTTGGAAAACAACGGCGTACTTCGCTGCAATCGCCGGTCCGTCCGTACCTTTGCA
>CAMLEF010000135.1 GCA_946478675.1 uncultured Flavobacteriales bacterium
CGGCGATGAACGGCAACCCGATCGACATCACGAAGCTCGAACAGGGCACGGATTTCATTGCGCGCGTCACGTTGTACAACCCGGGCGTACGCCGCGGCGATTACAAAGAGATGGCGCTCACGCAGATCTTCCCGTCGGGCTGGGAGATCCGCAACGAACGCATGGAAGAAGGGCCGAACGAAGTGCACAGCTCCGGTTTCGATTACCAGGATATCCGCGACGACCGCGTGTACACGTACTTCTGGATCGGCCCGCGCGAATCGAGAACGTATCGCGTGCAGCTGAATGCAGCATACGGCGGACATTTCTACCTGCCGGCTTTCTATTGCGAAGCGATGTACGACAATTCGATCAACGCACGCAAAGCCGGGCAGTGGGTAGATGTGCTCCCGGAAAATTCCAGCATCCAGTAATCGCAGCATAATTTTTCATCAGCGGCAGTTTTCTTTCGGAAACTGCCGCTGTTTTTTTGGGGAAATTTTTCTTCACAATTACAGGAAGGCAGATTCGTTTCCCCAATGAAAAAAATTCGCGGCACAATATTTCCGGGAGAATAGCAATACAACTGCTGCATGAAACATTTTCCGCTTCTCTTTTTATTGCTGCTGAATTTTCGCGCTTCCGCTCAGCAAGAGCACATGGAAATGCCGCCGCACGACAGCCTGCGCAACGACACCACGATGCACATGGAAATGGGCATGCCGATGAGCCACGCCTATTCGCTGCATCTCCCGATGAGCCGCAACGGTTCGGGCACGAGCTGGCTTGCCGACAATTCGCCGATGTACGGCTGGATGATCCACGGGAAAAAGTGGATGTACATGGTGCACGGCAATCTTTTTCTTCGCTATACGCACCAGGATGTGACCAACGAAGGAACGCGCGGCAGTGAAAAATGGGACGCGCCGAACTGGGCAATGCTCATGGGCCAGCGTATGATCGGCGAAAACGGATTATTTCATTTCAATGTAATGATGTCGCTCGATCCGCTGACGGAAGGCGGCGCAGGTTACCCGCTGCTTTTTCAAACCGGTGAAAGCTGGAACGGAACGCCGCTCGTGGACCATCAGCATCCGCATGACTTGTTTTCGGAATTGTCGGTGAGCTACAGCCATGCGCTCAGCGAAAAAGCGGACGTGTTCGTGTATGCCGGTTATCCCGGTGAGCCCGCGCTCGGCTCCGTCGCGTTCATGCATCGTGTATCCGCGTTGACGAATCCCGATGCGCCGATCGGCCATCACTGGAACGATGCCACGCACATCACATTCGGCGTTGCGACGCTCGGCATCCGTTACGGCATGTTCAAGCTGGAAGGCTCTTCGTTCACCGGGAGAGAACCGAATGAAAACCGCTACGATTTCGACACGCCGCGTTTCGATTCGTGGAGCGCGCGCTTGTCGTTCAGTCCTTCCGCGGCCTGGACGCTGCAGGCTTCGCACGGATTCATTCACAGTCCCGAAGCGTTGCACCCCGAAGAAAACATTTCGCGCACGACGGCTTCAGCGAATTACAGTCATTCCTTCAGCGAAGAATCTTCCGTCGACCTGACGGCGCTCTGGGGAGTGAACGCCATTGCGGGGCAAGACGCAGAACATTCGCTGCTTGCGGAAGGTTCGGTATCGGAGTTCCGCTGGAACATTTATTTCCGATACGAATGGCTGATGAAATCCGGCGAAGAGCTCGTGCTGCCGGAGCCGGAGTTTTCGCACGATGCGCTTTATTCGATGGGCGCCGGCACGATCGGCATTTCCTACGACGTGCTTCACGACATGCTGCTGAACGTCGCGCTCGGCGGACAGGTTTCGCTGTACCAGCCCGACATCGCTTTGCGCCCGCTGTACGGCGAGCACCCGGTTGCAGCGGAAGTGTACCTGCGCATTTATCCGCCGCGGGTGATGCGCATGGACCGGTAAAGCGGGCTTCCCTCGCCTTTGCCCGCCTCCCCTGCTTTGCTATCTTTGAAAAGCAGAACGGCATAGCTTTTGTGAATCTGCCGTTGACTTAACCCATGAAACACTCCTACCCGCGCCTTTTCCTGCTCATTTTGCTGCTGCTTTCGGTGCCTGCCTTTTCACAGGGCGGGTTCGGTTTGCCGCCGGGCTTCGACCTGAAAACGTTCCAGAAGAACGAAGAGCAGGCCATGTACTTTCTGCAATACGACAGCGCCTGGCAATTCGTGCAGGCATTCGATCATCTTCCCGCGAATAAAGATTACATCTGCTATTCCGACAAGCGCGGCTGGAAAGTCGTAGCCGGCACGATCGATTCTTCCGGCTTTAAAAGCGACGCTGTTTTTTATACCGTCGACAACAAGCACGTGGTTACCGTGGCGCGAAAAAAATTCGACACCGTGCAGGTCACCGCGATGGCGCATGCGTATTACAACGCCGGGAAAGCACTGACGAAGCTGAACATTAAAGCGACCGGCGGCTGGCATAAATTCGTTCGTATCAATGCCGATCAAACGATCACCGTCTGGGCGTTCCCGGAAACCGACGCATCCGGCAATGTCTGGTACGGACCGGAATGCGCCTGGTATTTTTCCGCGAACGGCATGCAGCTTTCCACCAGCAAGATCGTCAACAAAGCCCCGCAAATGGCCGGCAAATCCGCTGCTTCGCTCAACATGAATTGCCCGACCGACAAGATGCCCACCGTCGGCACGATCTGGCTCGCGCACAAAAACAAAAAGTCCTACAACGAGATCAACATCAGCTACAAAACCGGAACGAGCACGTTACGCTTTAACGAAGCCGAGAAGACGTACGCGTGGGAACATGTGGCGAATTAGACAGTCGGCAGTTTGCAGTCGGCAGTCGTTGCAGTTAAAAGAGAAGCCCGAAGATGATTTCACCTTCGGGCTTCTCTTTTGTATTCGGTATATCAAGTGCAGACTGCCGACTGGCCGACTGCCAACTGTTACAGCAGTCCTTTGATGATGTCTTCCACGCTCACGCCTTCCGCTTCGGCTTTGTAGTTGCGCACGATGCGGTGACGAAGGATCGGGCCGGCAACTGCGCGGACGTCTTCGATGTCGGGCGAATATTTTCCGCTGATGACGGCGTGGCATTTGGCGCCGAGCACGAGGTACTGCGATGCGCGCGGGCCAGCGCCCCAGGAGAGGAGACGATTGACGTCGGCAGAAGCAGTAGCCGTGTTCGGGCGTGTTTTCGCGGCGAGGCGTACGGCATATTCGAGCACGTTATCCGCAACAGGCACGCGACGCACGAGCTCCTGCACGAAAAGAATTTCTTCGGCGCCGAGCACTTTGTTCAGCTGAACGGAACGATCGGAAGTGGTGTTCTTCACGACCATCAGCTCGTCTTCGAACTTCGGGTAATCGAGCAGCACGTTGAACATGAAACGGTCGAGCTGCGCTTCCGGGAGCGGATACGTTCCCTCCTGCTCGATCGGGTTTTGCGTAGCGAGCACGAAGAACGGACGCGGCAGCTCGTAACGTTTGCCGGCTGCGGTGACCGAACGTTCCTGCATGGCTTCGAGCAGCGCAGATTGTGTTTTCGGCGGCGTACGGTTGATCTCGTCGGCGAGAATGATGTTCGCGAACAACGGTCCTTTGACGAAATTGAAATGTCGGCTCTCGTCGAGAATTTCCGTGCCGATGATATCCGACGGCATCAGGTCGGGCGTGAACTGGATGCGGTTGTAGCTCAGGCCGAGCGATTGCGCAATGGTGTTTACGAGCAGCGTTTTCGCCAGTCCCGGAACACCGACGAGGAGACAGTGGCCATTGCTGAAAATGGAAACAAGCACGTCCTTCACCACGTCATCCTGCCCTACGATCACCTTGTGGATTTCGGCGCTCAGCGCTTTATATTTTTCGCGGAAAAAATCGACCGCTTCTACGTCGGATTTGAATTGCATATAAACGTTCAAGGTTTAATGTTCAAGGTTGCTTCCGGTAAATTTAAGCAGCAAGGTAATCGGTTTGGGTTCCTTAACAAACTTTGAACCTTGAACCCGGAACCCCGAACGATTTATTTCGCGTACTGCAGCCACGGATAATTGTACGGGTACTTGCGGTAGTCCGGCGCGAGGAACACGTACGTATTCGCAAGATGCTTGCGCACCCACTCGTCGATCGCTTTCTCCTGCTTCTCCTGCAACGCGAGGTCCTGGATCAGCTGGTAATCGTCCTGCAGATTCGCGCGATGCGGTTTCGAGCGCGATTTCAGGTACAGTACGCGATACGCCTGCTTCCCGTTGCGCGTGAGGCAAGGCATCGTCGCGGAAACTTCGCCGACTTTCATGTTGTTGATGATGATCGGGAACTGCGGATCGGGATCGTACTGGCCGAGCTGATCGACGTCGATTCTCGTGGTGCCGGTTTCGGGATTCACGAGCAGGCCGCAGCTGTATTTGGATTCTGCATCGTCCGAATATTTCGCGGCAGCTTCGCAGAACGTGAGCGAATCTTTCCGGATGAGGCCGAGCACGGAATCGAGACGCACTTTGCAGCGCTTGAGGTCTTCGGGCGCAGCGGGAATGTCGAGCAGGATGTGCTGGATCGTTACTTCTTCACCGCGGCGCGCAATGAGCTTCACAATGTGATAGCCGTATTCCGTTTCGAACGGCGCGGAGATCTCTCCTTCTTTCAGCGTAAAGCACACCGCGTCGAATTCGGGCACAAAGGTTCCGCGACGCACGTTGTCGTACTGGCCGCAATTATCTTTCGAGCCCGGATCTTTCGAATACGCACGGGCCGCCGCGCAGAAATCGATCTTGTTCGTCAGGATACGCTGGCGGATGTCTTCGAGACTTTGCCGCGTATATTCTTTGACTTCGGGATTCACCGGCGGCGTAATCACGATCTGACCGATCTCCACCTGCGAATTGATGAACGGCAGGCTGTCTGCGGGCTGCGCTTTGAACCAGGCCTGCACTTCCGAAGGAGAGATCGTTACGTTCTGCGTGATCTTCTGCTGCATGCGTTGTGCAAGAAGCAGCTCTTTCACCTGGTCGTGCAACTCGAACTTGAACGACTCGACCGTTTTGCCGTAGAAACTTTCGAAGTCTTTATCCGATTTGAACTGCATCAGGAAATAACGCATGCGACGATCGGTCTCGCCGTTGATCTCCGCTTCAGTCACCGAGATGCTGTCGTGCTTGGCCTGCTGCAGCAGCAGTTTTTTGAACATGAGCTGGTCAACGATGGACGCACGCGTGCTGTCGTTGACCGGCAGCCCGTTCGCTTTGTATTGCTGGATGGCATCTTCCACGTCCGATTGCTTGACGATCTCTCCGCCCACGATGCCGATGATGCGGTCCACGAGCACGCCGCCGCCCGATACAGTTCCTGCCGGCGATTGGGCAACGGATTGCGCCTTCACCACGGAAGCGATAAGAACGAGCGCAACGATGAGCGCGGATTGAATGGTTTTCATTTTCACTTGCTGTAAATTTCTATGTCTTTATTTTCCATCGCTTCCTTGTACAGGTCGGTGTGCAGGCGCTCGATGAGCTCTTTTTTCCGCTGGTTGAGGATGATGCTCCGGATGTTTTCTTTTTCGAACGCGAGCGGCGAATGGCTGTTGCGCGTCATGAAACCTTTGATGTTGACGTAATAGTTGCTCGTCGAATCGGAAAGCGTGAGGAAACGCGCATTCTGCAGGAACAGCTCTTTGTTGTACGTTTCGATCGGCACTTCCTTCAACAGGTCGTCGAACAGCAGCCACACGTTATCGTCGAGAAAATAGTTCACCGCAAACTGGCGGCAATAGCCTTCAAGATCCTTGCGGTCCTGCGGCTTGTCGGAACGGATCCACGTCACCAGTCGCGGCTGGTTGGGCGATTTCTTGTCGACCTTGACGTAAATGACTTTCACGATGTTGTCCTTCAATTCGAAATCCGAGGGATGATCCTGGTAATATTTTTCGATCTCCGCATCCGACACCACGGTATCGAGGCGCTGGCGCACGAGCTCTTTTTCGTAAGCGTAAATGATCAGCGAATTGCGGTAATCCTGCAGCTGCTTCTCGACGTCTTTCTGGTTTTGCCCGAGGTTCTGCTCCGCCTTTTGCACGAGCAGCTTTTCCTTCACCCACGCATTGATGAAATTCTGCGCGCGCCGGGTGCTGTCGTCCGGTGAAAGACCGGCAGGCACAACGTCCCGCAGATCCGCTTCGTAAAGATTGTAGTTGTACACGCGCGCGAGCACTTTTCCTTTGTTGGCCTCTTCCGTTTTTTCCGGCGAATTGCAGGCCAGGAAAGTCCCTGCAAGAAGGACGGCTAAAACAGTAAAAAGTTGCCCCCGGAACGATTTCACGACGCGTGAAAAAGAAAATGCAGGATGCAGGAATCCGCAAACAGGCTGTTTCCAGCTGTGACGGTTGTTCCCTGCATCCTGCACCCTTTGAATCATTATTTGATCATTGCTTTCACCTTCGGGTCGATAACCACCGGGTATTTCTGTTTCAGCCCGGCCACCCACTCTTTCTCGAGCTGGTTCTGGTAATCCGAGGTGATGACGCCGCGCGCTTCCTGGAGCGTTTTCGGCGTGGGCGGAATGATCTTCTGCACGACAACGAACATCACACGTCCGTCTTTCACTTCATCGGGCGAAGTGCCGACCTGCCAGTGCGCATCCACCATCGGGTTTTCCTTGTGGTTATACACTTTGTGCTCGACCGTCACGTTCAGCTGCGAATCTTTGTTCAGCGTGGACATGATCGTTTTTTCGTCCGTGCCTTTCTTGAGCATCTTGTGCAGCTTCTTGGCGGTAGCGGCGTCTTTGCAGGAATACACCGAAGCTTCGGCGCGTTCGGGCCAGAGGTAGTTGTTCTTGTTCGCTTCGTAGAAGGTACGGAGGCCGGCGGTGTCTTTCACAGCTTTCGTCCACACCTTTTTATCCATGAGGTCGAACAGCAGGATGCCGTCGCGGTACTCTTGCATGAGGTTGCGGAAATCCGGGTACTTCAGCTCGAGCATGCTGTCTTCGTAAGCCACGCAGGCGTCGTCCACAAACTGCTTGTAAGCGTCGTCGATCGCGTGCATGATAGCTTCGTTCCACGTCTTCTCGCTTTTCGCGCGGCGTACCTGGTGCGATTCGAGGTACAGTGCGAAATCCTTCTGCGTGTACGGCGTGTTGCCGAGCGTGAACATCACTTTCGTCAGCTTCGAAGCTTTGTCGGCCGTCCAGCGTCCCTGGAAATAAGTCGAGTCAACGACTTTGTAGAAATCGTTTTTCGCGTTCGGCGTTTCCTTGAAGTTGTTTTCTTTTTTCACGCGGATGATCAGCGAGGTGCGGCCCTGGTTGGCGCGCGTATCACGGCTCACGCGGTTTTTGATGTCGCCTTTCACCTGGTCGAACGGCGGAACACCGCGCTTGTCGATGCGCTTGATGATGTGCCAGCCCCACGCCGTTTTGATCGGGGGAGAAACGTCGCCGTTGTTCTGCAATGAGAACGCTGCTTTTTCAAATTCCTGCGGCATCTTGTAAAGACCGAACCACGGCAGCTGGCCGCCGTTTGCAACAGAAGGCTTGTCGTCGGAGAACTGTTTCGCGAGCGTGGCGAAATCTTCACCGGCTTTCACTTTCGCGTAAATCTCGTCGGCTTTTGCTTTGGCGTTGATGGAATCCTGTGCAGGCATGCCGGCAGGCGCTTTCACCATGATGTGCGCCACGAGGATTTCTCCCTGTGCGGGACGACGATCCGTAACATGCACCAGGTGGTAACCGAAACGCGTGCGTACCGGTCCGCCGACTTTACCGACGGGCGTGCTGTAAGCGATCGTTTCGAACGGATAAACCATCGAGAAGGCGGTGAAATAGCCGAGGTCGCCGCGGTTCTGGCGGGCGCTTTCGTCCTGCGAAGCCATGTACGCCACTTCATCGAACGGAGCGGGCTTGCCGCGGTATTTGCGCTCGAGCTGGCGCAGCGGGTTCACGAGGTTGTAGATCTTCATCGTGTCGGCTGCGGGTGACGCTTTCGTGATCTTGTTGCGCTGCTTCAGGCGGGTTTCGTAATCGTTGATCTGCTTGGCGGTCGCTTTTCCGGCGAGAAGGTTCTGCAGGATGACGGCGCGGGTGTAAGCGATCATAGTGTCTTCGGGCAGCGCCGTTTCATCCACGCGCACGAGGATGTGGGAAGCGCGGATGTCTTCCTGCATGCGGGAGTAAGCTTCCATCAGCAGGCTGTCGTTCACCTTGCGATCGGTGAGGTACGGCTGTGCCACCTGGCGGCGGTAACCGGCGAGCTCGTTCTTGAAAGAAGCGGACGTGTCGAGCTTCATCTCTTCGGCTTCCTTCACTTTCATCTTGAAGGTGGTGAAGAGCTCGATGTAGTTATCGAGGGCCTGCGGGTCGTTCGACTGGTCCTTGTTGTTTTTCTTGTAGACGTACATGAACTCGGAGAGGTGCACGGGGCTGCCGCCGATGGTCATGAGAATGGGATCGTCATTCGGGTTTTCGGTTCCGGCGGCGGGCACAGCGGGTTGCTGCGGCGCGTGGGGCCGGGGATCCGGTTTCGGTTTGGCCTGCGCCAATCCGGCAATTGCAATAAGGAGGGCGTGAGCAATCAGCAGGATACTCTTTTTCATAGGTAGTGCTTCAGGATTTTTGCGAAGAAGCAAAAGTAGGGATTTCCGTGTGAAAAAGGGCGGGAAGGGAAAGTTGGGAGAGAAACGTAAAAAGCTGCATAACAACACAATGAATGACAGTTGGGATTATTTAACCGCGCAGTAACCAGAGATAAGAAACCCGGGCGCTGACTAAATTCGGTGTTTATAAAGGCTGAATGAGCTCATCGTTTCGACAGGCAGTTTTTTATTTCGTGGAGCATTGGGAACGGAAAGAAAACCGGCGAACTTCCCAAACTGTCCGGCGTCATCCCGGCTTTTCGCGCTGATTCCCCGCTTTTTCTACCTTTGGCGGCATCTGTAATCACCCATAAAAACACCCACCCATGAAAATCCGTTTCGCTGCCCTGCTTCCCCTTGTCTTCGCAGTGGCCTGCAGCAACGACCAGCCCGCAGAAAACAGCACCGACACGCTGAACAAAGACACCGTCAACACCGCGTCACAGGAGCCGGTCGAAACTTCCTCGCAGCTTCCTTCGCCGTTGCGCGTGGCTTCCATGTTCAAACGTTCCGGCCTGAAATACCTGCCGGGCCTCACCAACGACGTCAAGAACACATCGAAGTATACCACCACCTTCGTGCGCGCCGAGAACATGGGCGTTTACAGCGCCGACATGGCGTATTCCGTGCTAAACAAGCATTCCAACGAAGGCCAGCAGCTGCTGAAAACCATCCGCGATATCGGCACGCAGATCAACCTCGGCAAAGTGTTCGAAGAAACGTCGCTGTACGATCGCTTCAACAAGAACATCGATAACGAAGATTCGCTCGGCAGCATCATCGCCGATATCCAGTACAAAACCGACGAGCAGCTGGAGCAGAACCAGCAGAATGAACTGTACGGCGTCATCTTCGCCGGCGCATGGGTCGAATCGATGTACATCGGCGCACAGGTGTACCGCAAAGACGGCAACGAGAACATCGTGCCCGCGCTGCTCGAGCAGATGCTGGTGTGCAAGAACATCATCGGCGAGCTCAAAGCCAACGAAAGCAAAGACCCGGGCATCACCCCGCTCATCGCCGACCTGAAATCAGTGCAGGATGCGATCGACGCGATGCCTTCGATGAAAAAGCTGGATGAAAATCCGGACCTCGAATTCAGCGAAGTTCACCCGACCAAAGAAGAGCTCGAACCCGTCATGAAGCTCATCGAAACGCTCCGCGCGAAAATTGTGAACGGATAATTTCACGTAATAACCTCCAACGACATGAAACGTTCCTCTCTTCTACTCTATCCCGTCGCCGTGCTGATGATCGCCTTTACCTGCGCCTTCATCCAGGCCAACGACGTCTGCGATTCCAAAGCGCTCAAGGACGCAGCGAAAGCCGCCCTCGATCCGTTCAAATACGATTCCGGAAAAGTGACGCGTCTTTATTACAAGAAAAAAGACCAGGTCAAGGAAATCGAAGTCCCGGTCTTCGTCGGCGAGAAGTACCGCTTCGTTTTCAATTCCGAAGCCGTAACGCGCAACGTCCAGGTAACGATCTACAACAAAGACAAAGAAGCGAAAAGCCGCAAAGAGCTCTTCAGTTTCAGCTGCAGCGACAAAAGCGAAAAGATCCACACCTGGGAACCTACCGGCCGCTCGCTCAAGTATTACGTTGACTACAGCATTCCCACGGTGAACGATTCGCTTCCGCCGTCCGAGTGCATGGTGCTGATGCTGGGGTATAAATAGGGTTGCTTGCTCAACTTCGAAGAAACGTCTCTGCCGGCAGGGACGTTTTTTTTTTGCCAGTGACTGTGGTCGGTTATTCGGTCGGTCGGTCAGTCGGTCAGTTGGTCGGTTGGTCGGTCTGCGGTAACTCTTTTCTGGGGAATAATTTTGGGAAGGAATTTCGAAGGATCGGCTTGCATTTTTCCTAACATGCGGCCTACTTCCTGGTAACGTTCCTTTAGTGTCGCGCATTGCCGGGCGTCAGCATAACCGCAGTCGGCTGCAAAGTCGAGCCACGTCAGCGTTTCCGAAAGCTCGGCGTCCGAATCGGAAAGCTTCGAAATAAAATGTTTCGGGTAAATGCGTTTGCTGTAGCCTTCCGCCAGGTTCGCACAAACCGATCGCGAGGATCTCCGGACCTGGTCCGTCAGCGAATATTTCTCTTCCACCGGGAACGATTTGCTCATCCTGAAAATTTCCATCGCCAATGCATAAGCCTGCTGATAAACGCGCAGGTCCTTCACTCCGTATATCAGCTGTAATTTTTTTTCGCAAACCTCGCACTCAT
>CAMLEF010000136.1 GCA_946478675.1 uncultured Flavobacteriales bacterium
TTTTCCAAACCGGAAATATTCGGAATGCCTTCCTGCGAGGCGAGCACGACGGCGCTGGCTCCTGCGCGCTGCAGCGTGAGATCGGGAATCGGCAATCCGAGCACGGCGCGCAAATGCAATTCAAATTCGTTCAGCGGAAGCGTATTCGCCAGCGTAACCATGCCGGTGTCGTGCGGGCGCGGTGAGAGCTCGGAGAAATAAACGCCGTTTTCCGAGAGGAAATATTCGACGCCCCAGATGCCGTAGCCGGACAAAGCGCGTGTGACTTTCTCCGCCATCTCCTGCGCTTCTTTGATGTGCGCTTCACTCATCGGGTGCGGCATCCACGATTCCATGTAATCGCCGCGCTCCTGGCGGTGACCGATGGGAGGACAGAAAAGCGTTTTACCGTTCTTCTGCGTGATGGTGAGCAGCGTGATCTCCGATTCGAATTGGATGAATTCTTCGACGATGACTTCCATGAGATCGCCGCGCGTGCCGCTCATCGCATAGTTCCAGGCTTTCTCGATGTCGGCTTCCGTTTTCACGACGCTTTGTCCTTTGCCCGACGAAGACATCAACGGCTTCACCACGCAGGGAATGCCGATCGCATCGACGGCTTCCTTGAATTCGTTGAGCGTGGTGGCGTATGCATATTTCGCTGTGCGCAGGCCGAGCTCTTTCGCGGCAAGATCACGAATGGCTTTGCGGTTCATCGTGAAATTCGCAGCACGCGCGCTGGGGACCACCTGGATGCCCTGCTGTTCGTAATCGTAAAAACGTTCGGTGCGGATCGCTTCGATCTCGGGAACGATGAGATCGGGACGATGTTTCGCCACAACCGCATCGAGCGCGGAACCGTCGAGCATGTTGATCACTTCGCGTTCATCGGCGACTTGCTGTGCGGGCGAATCGTTGTACGAATCGACAGCGATGACGTATTGACCGAGGCGTTTGGCAGCGATGGTAAATTCTTTTCCGAGCTCACCGGAACCCAGCAGGAGGATTTTCTTTTTCAAGGGGTGCGAATTACGAATGAAACGCGAATATACGAATGCAGGCGTCGATCGGCAGTACGCGCGGTAACACAACCAGGTAATTCTTTCCTCAGCGGAATTTCTCTTCGCATTACACAATTGTCGCGGCATGATTTTTTAACCCGGCAGTTATGCTCGTGTCAATCAATTCTTCGCTAGCGAAAAGACAAACCGGCGAAAGAAGCAAACACGAAACAGGACCTGCTGAAATTGCTGCGGCAGTATGAACGCGGGAAGAATAAACCCGATGCTTATCTTCGTTATTGATGTCTTCCCCCACAACCCCAACTCTTTCTCCGCTCGAAAAACAACTGGAACAAGCTTCTTCTCCCGAAGAGCGCCTGGTGCTGCTGAACGATCTTGCCTGGCAATTGCGGCAGCAGGATATTCCGCGGAGTCGCGCACTCGCCGATGAAGCGCTGTTACTCGCAGAACGCGAAAAAAATCTTATGCAGAAAGGGCGTGCGTTACGTGCGCTGGGAAGTGCGGAAGATCTTTCGAACCAGCCGCAGCAGGCGTTGCTGTATCTCCGCCAGGCCGCAGAAATTTTCACGCAGCTCGACGATACCGACCAGCTTATCGGCACGAACAACCTCATCGGGAAAACGCTGATGTATCTCGGCGATCTTCCGGGAGCGCTCGCAGTGTTCCAGGAAAACGAACGCATCGCGCAACGCATCCGCAACGAGCAGCACCAGGCTGACGCGCTGCTGACACAAGGCGCTGTGCATCTCCGCAACAAAGAATATCGCCGCGCGGAAAAAATGCTGCGCGAAAGTCTTGCCGTTTGCCGCAGGATCGGTTTCGCTGCCGGCGAAGGACGTGCGCTGCAAAACCTGAGCGCCATTTACATCGAGGAGAAAAATTTCGAAGAAGGACTGCGCACCGCCAACGAAGCATGTCCGATCTTCGAACGTCTTGGTGAAAACGTCAGCATTGCGAATTGCCTCAGCAACGCGGCAACTGCTTTGCTTGGATTAAACCGTCTCGAAGAAGCGGAAGCATTGTTCATGCGCACGCGCGAGATGCGTTTGGCGAATAAGGAACAGCTTCATCTCGTCAACAATTACATTTCCACCGCTGCGCTTTATCTCCTGCAAAAACGATTCGACGAAGCGAAACGCGATCTCGACACCGGGTTGGAAATGGCGACTGCCGTGCACAACGTTTTCCAGCTGACGCATCTTCACAAATCGTATTGCGAATTGTACGAAGCGCAGGGCTTGTACCGCGAAGCGCTGGAGCATTACAAGAAGTTTCACGCGTACGAAGAGGAAGTCAGCAGCAACGAACGCCAACGCGAGCTGCGCAACCTGCAGGTGCGGGCGGAAGTCGACAAGCTCGAAAATGAAAAAGAGCTGTACCGCAAACACACGCTCGTGCTCGAGGAAGCCAACCGTCAGATCAGCACGCAGAAAGAGCTGATCGAAGAGAAGAACAAAGACATCACCGACAGCATTCATTATGCGCGGCGCATCCAGGAAGCGTTATTGCCTTCGGACGAAGAACTGCAACGGCAATTGCCCGGCTGCTTTGTTTTTTATCGGCCGAAAGATATCGTGAGCGGCGATTTCTATTGGCTGGAAGAGAAGAACGGGCTCGTTCTCTTTGCGGTCGCCGATTGCACGGGACACGGCGTTCCCGGCGCGCTGATGAGCATGATTGGTCACAATCTTTTGCACCAGGTTGCCGGAGAGCTTTCCGATCTTCAGCCCGGCAACATTCTTTCGCAGCTCGATCATGGCTTGCGCCAAACGCTCAAGCAGCATTCCGCCGATTCGGGCAATAACGACGGCATGGACATCCTGCTGTGCGTAATCGATCGCGCGAAACGACAGCTGCGCTTCAGCGGATCACGGCGGCCGCTCTGGTTATTCCGCAACGGAGAAGCCACCGAATTCAAAGGCGAACGCACGTACGTCGGCGGAAAGGGTGAAGGTTTCCGCGAATTCACGACGCACACGCTCGACTGCCGCGAAGGCGACTGGCTCTACTTGTTCTCCGACGGATTCGCCGATCAGTTCGGGGGACCGGAACAGAAAAAATACCAGACGGGCCGCTTCCGGAATTTCCTTTCGGGCATTACGCAAGAATCGGGCGTAACACAACAGCGATTACTCGAAAGCGAATTTCTCCACTGGAAAGGCGATGCGGAACAGCTCGACGACATTCTCGTGGCGGGCATTCCGTTCTGAGCACAGCGAAAACAACGACCAGCACGCTTTCTATTTTTTAACTTTGAGCCTTAAACAAAAAACCTTGAACCGTTATGTACGGCAACTATAAAGAATTCCTGCAGAGCGAGCTGAAGTCGATCGAAGAAGCGGGCCTTTTCAAACGCGAACGCATCATCACGACACCGCAGGGCGCGAGCGTGAAAGTGAACGCCCGCCCGGATGACACGGTCGGACGGGGTAAAGACGTGCTCATTTTCTGCGCGAACAATTACCTCGGCCTTTCTTCCCATCCGAAAGTGGTGGAAGCAGCGCATAAAACGCTCGATACGCACGGCTACGGCATGTCGTCGGTGCGCTTCATCTGCGGCACGCAGGATATTCACAAAACGCTGGAAGAAAAGATCGCGAAGTTCCACGGCACCGAGGATACGATCCTGTACGCGGCGTGCTTCGATGCGAACGGCGGCGTTTTCGAACCGCTGCTCGGCGAGCAGGACGCGATCATTTCCGACGAGCTCAACCACGCTTCCATTATCGACGGCGTGCGGTTGTGCAAGGCGCAGCGTTTCCGTTACAAGAACTGCGACATGAACGATCTCGAGACGCAGCTCAAAGCCGCAGCGAATTGCCGTTTCAAGATCATCGTCACCGACGGCGTGTTCTCGATGGACGGCTTCGTGGCGCCGATCGACAAGATCTGTGACCTCGCGGATAAATACGGCGCATTAGTGATGGTGGACGAATCGCATGCGACGGGCTTCATCGGCAAAACCGGCCGTGGCGCAACGGAAGCAGCGAACGCAATGGGCCGTGTCGACATCATCACGGGCACGCTCGGCAAAGCGCTGGGTGGCGCGATGGGCGGCTTCACCACCGGGCGCAAAGAGATCATCGAGCTGCTTCGCCAGCGTTCGCGTCCGTACCTCTTCTCCAACTCGCTCGCCCCGCACATCGTCGGCGCTTCGATCGCGGTATTCGACATGCTCAGCGAAACGACCGAGCTTCGCGACAAGCTCGAGTGGAACGTAAAATATTTCAAGGCAGGCATGGATCGCATCGGCCTCGATTACAAAAAAGGCGATTCGGCGATTGTGCCGGTGATGCTGTACGACGCGAAACTCTCGCAGGTATTCGCCGACAAGCTGCTGCAGGAAGGCATTTACGTGATCGGCTTCTTCTATCCCGTCGTGGCGAAAGGGCAAGCGCGCATCCGTGTGCAGCTTTCCGCAGGACACGAGAAAGAACATCTCGACAAAGCGATCGCCGCATTCGGGAAAATCGGCAAAGAGCTCGGCGTGATCAAATAGCGTTTCTTCAAAACACGACAACGCGCATTTCCCGGAAAGGAGATGCGCGTTTATTTTTTGCATCAGCGATAGCCTACTTTCTTAAGCGAAACGGATGATTTTAAATTTTACGCCTTGCATCCGTACGATTTCCGTGTATTTTCGTTCGCCTGCTTTTATGAAACGATTCTTAACCTCATTGCTGTTCTGCATTGCCTTTTCACTCACGCATGCGCAGCAATTGCCCGACAGCCTTCGCACGCTCTTCCGCGCGAAAGACGATTCCACCAAAGCCAAACAGATTGTCGGCGCGGCGGATGAATTGAAAACTACGTACAAGGAATTCGCGTATGTGCTTACCGACAGCGCGCTTGCATTGAGCAAACGGATAAAATTTCTTCCCGCCGAAGCACTCGCGTACAAGATCAAAGGCATTCTCGCCGACAACGACGGGCAATACAATGCGTCGGTGAGCTGGTACCTGAAAGCGATCGAAGATTACCGGAAGATGAAGGATGAAGTCGGCGTGGCGCGTTGCGAAGCGAACATCGGCATCATCCTGCGCAACACGAAAAAATACGCAGAGGCGATGGACTATTTCCGGCAGAGCATCGCCGTTTTCCAGCAGCATCATTTTGACCGCGGGGTCATGATCTGCGATGAGAACCTCGGCATTTGCAAGATGTACCTCAACGAATTCGACAGCGCCGAATATTTTTTCCTGCAGGCGGAAGCGATCATGAACCGCACGGGCAGCATCGATCCGATGGTGTGGGGCAATCTTGGAAATGTCTATTCGAAGAAAAAAGAATACGCCAAAGCGGAAGGCTATTTCCAGCAATGTGTCGACTACTACAATAAAAATGCGCCCACGGATTTCGGCCTTTCGGTCTGGCTGCAGAACATGGCGGGAAATTACATCGCGGAGAAAAAATACGCGTTGGCGCTGCCGTTGCTCGAACGCGTCAGGACGATGAACGCCGATCATTTTTACACGCGCGAAAACACTTACGTGTACGAGGATTTAATGCGCTGTTACCAGGAAACGGGCAACACGGCCAAAGCGCTCGAATGCGCCAAAACGCTGATGAAGATCCGCGACACGATCTACAATTCCGACAACCTTCTCCAGCTGAACGAAATGAAAACGCAATTCGAAACGGAGAAAAAAGAATTGCAGATCGACAATCTCAAAAAAGAGAAAGCGCTGAAGGACGTCGAGATCGACCGCAAAGCCGCCGAGAGCCGCAACTTCGCATTGGGATTGATCGCAGCGTTGATCCTGCTGATCGTATCCGCGGTTATGATCTACCAGAAGATCCGCTCCAACCGCGTGATCAGCGAACAGAAGCAGCTCGTGGAAGTCCAGAAAGCCGTTGTCGAAGAGAAGAACAAAGAAATCCTCGACAGCATTCATTACGCGAAACGCATCCAGGGCGCCCTGCTCGCCACCGATGAAATGCTGCAGCGCAACCTGCCGGAATACTTCGTGCTTTACCTTCCGAAAGACATCGTCAGCGGCGATTTTTACTGGGCGACGGAAAAAGACGGCAACTTCTTCCTCGCCGTTTGCGATTCTACGGGCCACGGCGTTCCCGGCGCATTCATGTCGCTGCTGAATTCCTCGTTCCTCAACGAAGCGATCACGGAGAAAAACATGACCGCACCCGGCGCCATCTTCGATCATACGCGCACGCGACTGCTCTCGCACCTTTCCGAAAACGAAAGCCAGGACGGCATGGACGGCATTCTCCTCCGGAAATCGGCGAACGTCATCGAATATGCGGCGGCTTACAATAATCCGGTGCTGCTGCGCGACGGTATGGCTACCGAGCTTTCCGCAGACCGGATGCCGGTGGGAAAATCGCATGGCGCGGTGCAACCGTTCCGCACGTTCCGGCAAACGATGCAGCGCGACGACATGTTGTACCTGTTCACCGACGGTTACGCGGACCAGTTCGGCGGGCCCGATGGAAAAAAGTTCCGTCACAAGCAGCTGCTTGCATTGCTGCAGGAAATTCATCGTCACCCGGCGGAAGAACAGAAGCGTTTGCTGCTCGAACGTTTTTCCGCCTGGAAAGGCGCATTGGAGCAGGTCGACGACATTCTTATCGCCGGTATCCGTTTTTGAGGCACGGGAATCAGCCGTGGAATTTTATCTTAGTAGAACACCATCCGGAATGCAGCGGTTTTCGCAGGGAACCCGCATAACTTCTCGCTTATGATCTTTACGCTTGACTGGCTGAACGAACGCCTTGCCGCTATTCCGAACCGGAAAGAGCAGCAGGAAACTATCATGCTGTTCATCGCGGGCTCTTCCGATTTTCTCGTGCATGAATGTTACCAGCTGGCGCTGCGTTTGAAAAAAGACGCGGAAGAAGACGGCGACGAAGGACTTGTCGTATTCTGCGAGCTCTACATTTCGATGTACGACCGTATGACGGGAAAAATCGCCACGAGCATCGAACTGCTTGAACAGGCCGAAGCAGCGCTTTACAAATATGCGCCGTCGTTTTCGCTGAACATGGTCAACCACATGATCGGCTTCGAATACTGGGCGGCCGGGCTTCGCGACAAGGCGCTGAAGATGTCGTATGAAGCGCTGCGCCGTGCGGAAGAGATCGGCGGTGAAAGCCTCGGCTGGGCGAATTTCCAGCTGGCAGTCTTTCATTTCGACATGAAGGATTACGATGAAGCGCTGAATTATTTCCGTCGTTCCGAAGCGGCGGCGCGCGAGCTCGGGCTGGCGTACCAGGTGGCAAGAAATTATTCAGGCATCGGCGGCATTTACATTGCACGCAACCAGCTCGACGAAGGCGTGAAGTACAACGAGATGGCGCTCGAAGGTTATCGCAACGTCAGTCACCAGACCGCGGTCAGTCGTGCGCTGAACGATCTCGGCGTGATCCAGTACCGTCGCGGCAACGATGCCGAAGCGGAGAAGTACTTGCGGGAGGCGCTGGATATCCGCGAGCGCTCGCAGTATGCGCCGGGCATCATCACGTCGCGCATTGAGCTGGCGCGGGTGCTCGTGCGGCAGCAGCGTGCGGCGGAAGCGCGGGAGCTGCTCGACAAAGCGATGGAGCTCGCCGTGATCACGCATTCGAAGCCGAAGATCATGCAATGCCATATGCTGCTGGCCGAAGTGCACAAGCTCGACAAAGAACCGTGGAAAGCGCTGGAGCATTTGCAATCCGCGTCCGACGTGCAGGGAGAAATTTTCGGCGAAGAAACAGCCAATCGCATCAAGCATCTTCAGCAGAAGCACGCGACGGAAAAATCGGAGCAGGAAGCGGAAATCCATCGCCTGAAAAATGTCGAGCTGAAAAAAGCCTACGACGAGATCGAAGAAAAGAACAAGAACATCCTCGACAGCATCGGCTACGCCCGCCGCATCCAGCGCGCCTTGCTGGCTTCCGACGAGCTGCTGCAGAAATACCTCGATTCGCATTTCATCCTTTACCATCCGAAAGACATCGTCAGCGGCGATTTTTACTGGGCGACGGAACGCGATGGAAAATTTTATTTCGCGGTCTGCGATTGTACCGGGCATGGCGTTCCGGGCGCGTTCATGTCATTGCTGAATGCAACGTACCTGAACCAGGCAGTGATGGAGAACGGCCTCACGGTTCCTGCAGAAATTCTCGGCGAAGTGCGGCATAAAGTGATCGCCACGCTGAACACTGCGCATGAAACGGAAGCAGCTGTTCGCGACGGCATGGACGCAACGCTGTTTTGCCTCGACAAAGAAAAACGCACGCTCCGATTTGCCTGCGCGAATAACCCGCTGCTGCTTTTCCGCGAAGGAAAGCTCACGGTTTTCGGCCCCGACAAATTCCCCGTCGGATTACAGCCGGGCAACGAAGAAAAGCCGTTCACCGATCATACGCTGGAGCTGCAATACGGCGACCGGCTGTACCTCCTCACCGACGGTTACCAGGACCAGTTCGGCGGACCGAAAGGGAAAAAGTTCCGGCACAAAGGGCTGTTGGCGCTGCTGCAGGAGATCCAGGGTTTCCCGCCGGAAGACCAGCGACTCATGCTGGAGAAACGTCACCGCGAATGGAAAGGCGATCTCGAGCAGGTGGACGACATTCTGATCGTCGGCATAACGGTTTGATCCGCGCGTTTCCTACTTTTGATCATGCGGCAAACGCTTCTCTCCTTCTGGCTGCTTTTTTTGCTGGCCACGCCGCTGGTGCTTCATGCGCAGGATAAAGATCGTTTGCACAAGCGGCTTAAGCAGCTCGAAACACTTCCCGACGATACGACGAAGGCGCTTGCCCTGAATGAAATCGGCTGGGACACGAGCTACGATAATCTTTCCGCCGGGCTGAAATACGCCGAACAATCGCTCAATCTTTCGAAACAGCTCGGGTATTCCTACGGCATGATGATGGCATGGAATACGATCGGCACGATCTACGACGACATGGGCGAATACACGAAAGCGCTCGATGCCCATCATCAATCGCTGCAGATCGCGGAGCGCGACGGCGTCATCAACAGCCAGGCCACGTCGTGGATGAACATGGCGCTGGTGTATCGCACGCTGGGGCAATACGACAAATCGTACGAATGCCTGTTGCGTGCAAAAACGTTTTACGAAAAAACGAATGCGAAAAAAGGGCTGTGCGCCGTGTACACGAATCTTGGCTCCGTATATCTCTCGATGGACAGCGTCGATCTTGCAATCGACGCGTTCAACACGGCGTTCGGTTATGCGCGCGGGTTGAAGAACAAGAATTTCGAAGGCGCGGTGATCGGCGGGCTGGCGTCTTGTTTTATGGCGAAGAACGATTCGGCCACTGCCCGTCAATACCTCGAGCGCACGATCGTGATCTTCGATTCGCTGCATGACAATTACGATCTCGCGGCATCGCAGGCTTCGTACGGAAAATTCTACACGCAATTTCATCGCTACGAAGCGGCAGAGCAGAAATACCTCGAAGCATTGCGGCTTTACCGTGAGATCGGCGTTACGGACCAGGAGAAAAATACCTGGCAAAGCCTCGCGGAGCTGTATGAAAAGATGGGCGACGAACCGAAGACGCTGGATGCGCTGAAAAAATTCACGACGCTGAAAGATTCGCTCATCTCGGAAAAAGTGCTCCGACACCAGCGCGATCTCGAAGCGGTTTACGAAAACGAAAAAAAGGAAAACGAGATTCGCCGGCTCAAAGAAGACGAAACGCTGCAACGCACGTACGTCACCAGTCTCGTGACCGGCGCGGCGCTGCTGTTGATCATCCTGCTCGTGCTGTACAACCGCAACCAGATCCGCAAGCGCAGCAACCAGACACTCGCGCAGCAGCACACGATCATCGAAGAAAAAAACAAGAACATCACCGACAGCATCAACTACGCGCGGCGCATCCAGGATGCCGTGCTGCCGCCGGTGGAGCTGCTGAAAAAACAATTCGCCGATGCGTTCACGTTTTACCAGCCGCGCGATATCGTCAGCGGCGACTTCTGGTGGCTGACCGAAAGCGACGACGGCATTTACGTGGCGATGGCCGACTGCACGGGGCACGGCGTTCCGGGCGGCTTCATGATCGTGATGGGCGCCGCGCTGCTCACAGGCATCGTGAACGGGCAGGGCGTAACCGAACCGGCGGAAATCCTCACGCTGCTGCGGCAAAAAGTGATCGACGCGCTGCAACACGAAGGCGATGATCTTCGTTCGGTGAAAGACGGGATGGACATTGTCGTATGTCGTTTCAACCGCGAGAAAACGGTGCTGCGTTTTGCCTGCGCGAATAATCCGTTGTGGATCGTGCGCGACGGACAGCTCATCGAATCGACCGTCGACAAATTTCCGGCGGGCGCATTCGAAGTGCCGCTTCGCCCGTTTACGCCGCAGGAGTTTTCGCTGCAGAAAGGTGATGCGCTCTATCTTTTCACGGACGGCTTCGCCGATCAGTTCGGTGGTGCGCAAATACATCCCGCAGGAAAAAAATTCACTGTTCGCCAGTTGCAATCGCTGCTCACGTCGATCAGCGCGCTGCCGATGCACGAACAGCAGGAGCGGCTCACGCAAACGTTCCTGCAATGGAAAGGCGGGCTTTTGCAAACAGACGACGTTTGCGCACTGGGTATTCGCATTTAAACACATTATCGATTACATGCTTCATAAACAAACCCCGCCGCAACCCGAACCGCCGCAACACCGCACCTCTTTTTTCTACTTTTGATTCATGCGCTTCTCCCGTTTCCTTCTTTTTCTTTTGTTGCTTCTGCCGTTGATGGCCCCGGCGCAGGACAGGGAACGTTTGCGCAAATCCTTCGCCGCCCTTCAGCATGCACCCG
>CAMLEF010000137.1 GCA_946478675.1 uncultured Flavobacteriales bacterium
CGGAGACACGGAGGTTGCATTTCTCCGTGCCTCCGTGTCTCCGTGGTTAATTTCATTTTGTAATCTGACGCTGCTTCACTTTCACCGCCGGATTTCCGCGATAAATGCCGTACGCTTCCAGCTCCGACGAAGCCACCGATCCGACATTCAGCACTGCATGCGAACGGCAGATGACGCCGGGACAAACCGTCGCCTTCGCACCGATCCACACGCCTTCTTCCAGCGTGATCTCGCCGGTGATCAAATCGAAGCCGCTTTTCGAATAATTGTGGTTGCCGGTGAGCAGCATCGCGCCCTGCGAGAGACAACAATTCGCGCCGATCTTCACCGTGACGAGATTATCGATCCACACGCGCTCGCCGATCCAGGCATAATCGCCCACCTCGAGCCGCCACGGTGATTTGATGTTGACGGAAGGTTTGATCACGACGCCTTTTCCTACGCGCGCACCGAACAGCCGCAGCAGGAAAACTTTGAAACCGCTGAAAGGAAAACGTGACTGGAAAAACGCGCTGTTGAAAGCATACCACAAGCCACGCTTCAGGAACGAAGCGCCGGGATGATACCACTCGTTGCGAAACGACGACAGATCTGTTTTTCCCTGGCTCATGAACGCCAAAGTTAGCAGATGAATGTTCCGCCCCTCCAACACACCGAGAAAACGCTAACAATGAGCGAATTACAAGCCCTTTCTGACGCCATTCAGCCTGCGCGTAGCCGTTTTCGTATATTTGAAGCCATTCTTGAGCGCCCATCCGCAATATGCCTATAAGTGATCTTGTACTGATTATTTTCCTCGTCCTTCTCAACGCTTTCTTCGTAGCAGCCGAGTTCGCCATTGTCAAAGTCCGTTCTTCGCAGGTCGACCTGAAGATCAGCAAAGGCAGTTCGCGCGCGCGCATCGTCCGCCACATACTCGATCACCTCGACGCATACCTCTCCGCCACACAGCTCGGCATCACCGTCGCCAGCCTTATTCTCGGTCGCGTGGGTGAACCGTATATGTCGAAGCTCATTGAGAATTTGATGAGCAAGTTCAACGTAACGATCCAGGAACCGTACCTCCACAACATCGCATTCGCTGCCGGCATCGCGCTCATCACGATCTTCCACATGGTGCTTGGCGAGCAGGTCCCGAAAACGCTGGCCATCCGCAATTCGCTCGGCACTTCGTTGCTCATCGCTTTTCCGCTGCGCATTTTCTATTATGTGTTCGCGCCGTTCATCTGGATCGTCAACGTGCTGACACGATTGACGCTGCGTATTTTCGGCGTGAAGTTTACGGCCGAGCACGAAGACATTCACTCGGAAGAAGAGCTGCGCCTGCTGCTGACGGAAAGTGAAGAAGGCGGCGCCATCAAACAATCCGAGCACGAGCTGATCCAGAATGTTTTCGAGTTCGATGACCGTGCGGTGCGCAGCATTCTTGTTCCGCGAACGAAAATTTCCGCCATCGACGTCGACCTCGACCCGCAGGAAATTCTCGACAAGGTGATCGAAGAAGGTTATTCGCGCATGCCGGTCTTCAACGGCTCACTCGACAACATCACCGGCATTATTTACACGAAAGACCTGCTCAAGCTGATGAAGCAGGGCCGTCTCGAGCAAAAAGGAATCGAAGCCATTATTCGTCCCGCGCATTTTATCCCGCAAACGAAGCGCGTGAACGACCTGCTGCGCGAGTTCCAGGCGCTGCACATCCAGATGGCGATCGTCACCAACGAATTCGGCGGCATCACCGGCCTCGTAACGATGGAAGACGTGATCGAAGAGCTCGTGGGCGAGATCCAGGATGAATACGACGAGGAAAAACCTTCCGTCGATAAGAAAAGCGACACGGAATTCATCGTAAACGCGATGGCCACGATCTCCGACGTGAATGACGTGCTGCCGATCGCGTTACCGGAAAGCCCGCATTACGAAACGGTTTCCGGGCTGATGAATTATCTCTTCGGCCGCATTCCCGCGGTGAATGAAAAGAAAGTGTTCGGCGGCTATGAGTTCGTCGTGCTGAAACGCTTCAAGCATTCGATCGAACAGGTCAAGATGACCGTGAGTGACGACGGGCAATATCACACGGAAGGGGAAGCTTAATCCTCTGTCAGCAACCGCCGGTTCGCTTCGACGACTGCAGTATCTCCCGAATAGTTTTTTGCAAAAGAATAAGCGGTTTCGCTCCATTGGGTGTATTCCTGCTGATCCATGTCGATTGCGGCGATGAGTGCTTTCCGGAATTGATCCGTGTCGTTCAGCGCAATGTCAAAGCCGAGCTTTTTTTTCGCGAGATGACGCCAGGGCGTTTGATCCGAAAGGATGACCGGGCAGGCGCAGGCGAATGATTCGAGAATAACGTGGCCGAAATTTTCGTGGTGCGTCGGGAAGAAAAGAAAATGCTCGTCGGCCAATGCGGCGGCGAATTGCGCATGGGAAAGCGCGCCGGCATAGCGGAAGGTCACGTGCGCCGGCGCTTTTTCCATCTCCTGTTTGCACAGCGAAAAATAAGCTTCGTCTTCCACCGGGCCGTAGATCGTCAACCGCGCTTTTTTCCCGGGAGCAATGCTGTTGAGCAGGCGAATCGCCATGTCGAGATTTTTTTTCGGTGATATTCTCGACAGGAAAAAAAAGTGCGCTTCACCGGCCTGTTTCTTCCGTGAACGCAGGTCGTGCAGCTGCGCGAGTGAAAGGTTCATTGCGATGCGGACCTTCGCTTTCGTTCCGAATACCGCGCGGATCTCTTTTTCTTCCTGTGCAGAAGACGCGTGCCAGGTGATATCCCGGAAAAGCCGTGTGCTTTTCGTCAGCAGGAAAAATAATTTCTTCTTCAGCCGTTTGATCTTCAGCGCGCCTTCCCCGAGCATTCCGCGCGGCGCAAGAATGATCTTTGCCTGCGGCGCAGCGGTGCGGACGAGACGCAACGGCAACAGCGTGAAGTTTTGCGAGAAAAGGCTGTTGAAATAAACCACGCCGGGCTGCCGCTCGCGAAGCAAGCGCAAGAAGGTTTCCTTTTTCTGATTTCCCGGAGAGCAATAATACACCTGCGCCTCACCGACGCTCGTCCACGTATCGGCCGTTATGCCTTCGTAGGGTTTTGCATCGCCGAGATCCCGGTCGGAAGTGACGATGGAAAATTCAGCAACATCATTCAGCGCATGCACGATCGCGGCCACCGAACGCACGGGGCCTCCCGCACGGAATCCCGGAAGATACCAGTCGATGAAAATCAGCACGCGCTTTTTTTCAGCCATGGATGTTTTGTTTTTTCATCCAGTGCCCGAGCACCACCAGCGGCCACAGGCGTGAATACGTGACGCGCGGATCGTCGGCAAGAAACGCGTTCCAAAGCTGCTGCAATCCTTTCGCGTCGAAGAGCTCTTTTTCGCCGAGCTCCTGCAGGCGCGATTCGCAGAACGAACGCAATTCGTTTTTCATCCAGCGCTTCCACGGGAATACGAAACCCATTTTCGGCCGGTTGACGATCGACGCGGGAATGAGATCGCCGAGCGCATCGACCAGCAGCTTCTTCGGCGTATGTGGAAATTTGAATTGATCCGGAACGGCCAGCACATATTCCACGAGCTGGTAATCGAGGAACGGCACGCGCACCTCCAGCGCATGCGCCATACTCATTTGATCGGTGTCGCGCAGCAACACATTCTGCATGTATGTTTCCATCTCGGCGATCGAAACGCTGCTGAGCAGGTGACCGGCTCCTCCCCTGCGTGCTTTTTCCCCGGCAAGAATTTTCTTTACCGCGCCGGGATCTTCGCTTTTCGGGCTCACGAGGCGCACCTGGCTTTCGAGCAGCACCTGTCGCGAAAGCGGGTAAAATTCTTCGAAGCCGATATGGCTTAATCCAAGCACGGCAGCGATTTTTTCACCGGCCACTCCCGGGCGCATTTTTCGTGCAAGGCTTCCTGCCGTTTTTCGAAGCGGAAGCGGAACCGCGTTCAGCCATTTTCGTTTCTCGATAAATGCTGCGCGACGGAAAATATCATAACCGGCAAAGAGCTCATCGCCTCCGAGACCGGACAGCGCCATTTTAATTCCGGCTTTACGTGTAGCGCCGGACACGACGTAAGTATTCGGGCCGTCGCCGCTCGGGTGGTCCATCGCATCGAGCGCGGCGGGCAGTTGCTCCAGGAAATCTTCCGGCTTCAACACGATCTCGTGGTGATGCGTGCGGTATTTCTTCGCCACTTCGCGCGCATAAACCGCCTCGCTGAATTCCGATTCGTCGAACGTAACGGAAAAGGTTTCTACAGGATGCGGCGACATGTTACTCATCAGCGCAACAACGGCGCTCGAATCGATTCCGCCGCTGAGAAATGCACCGAAAGGAACATCGGCCACCAGTCGGCGCTCCACCGCTTCGCCCAGCAGTCGCCGGACATCTTTGCAAACAGAAGCATAATCATTTGCCGCAAGACCGGTCTGCACGCGCGGGCTCCACCATTCGTGGGTGCTTACTTTTCCATTTTCCGCGAGCAGGTAATGACCCGGCAGCAGCATCGTCACGCCCTCAATAATTGTCGCGGGCGCATGCACGGTCTGGTAGCGCAGGAAATCACCTAGCGCTTTTTTATTCAGCGAAGGCGTGAACAATCCGCTCAACAGCAGGCTTCGCAGCTCGGAAGAGAAAGCGAGCGTCTGTCCCGACTGCCAGAGATAAACCGGTTTGATGCCGACACGATCGCGCGCGAGAAAAAGCGTCGAACGTTCGTTATCCCAGATCGCGAAAGCAAACATGCCGTTGAAACGATCGAGACAAGCGGCGCCCCATTTCGCATAGGCCGCGAGAATGACTTCCGTATCGGTCGACGTAGAAAAGCTACTGTCGTGCAGCTGCTGTTTCAGCTCGCGGAAATTGTACAGCTCGCCGTTGTAGACAATCGTGAAGCGGCCCGCCGAATACGACATCGGCTGGTGACCTGCGGCGGAAAGATCGATGATGGAAAGACGGCGATGGCCGAGCGTGATGCCGGGCCGGCTGAAAATACCCTGGTCGTCGGGACCGCGGTGCGCGATGGCGTCGTTCATCCGCTGCATTGCTGCAACATGCTCCTGCTTACCTGCCGGTCCGGCTATTCCGTTGATTCCACACATGCGATTTCCGGCTGTAAGTTACGGTTGTTGTTCGATCATTTCCTGCAGCGTTTCCGCCCAGGTCGCAGGCGTGATCTGTACTGCTTTTTCAGCGCTTCGTTCGCCCATTGCGGCAAGCGTCGCATCATCGAGCTGAAAGAGACGGCGGAAAACAGCAACGAGCTCGTCTTCGCTTGCGGCGGAGAAAGTGAAACCGTTTTTTCCCTCGTCGAGAAACGCCGCTGCCGCGCCCACATTACGGCTCAGCAGCAACGGGAAACCGGCAGCTGCAAATTCATGCACGGCCACGCCCCACGGCTCCACGCGGCTCGGCAATACATACACGCCGGTGTCGCGCAGGAACGCCTCCATTTCCGAAGGCTGCACAAAACCGAAATGCCGGATCTTCGGATGTTTCGCGGGAACCGCATCGCCCGTGCCGAGACACCACAGCTCCCAATCGGATTTTGTTTCGTCCGACACTTTTGCGAAAGCGTTCCAAAGCTCGTGTACGCCTTTGAATTCATAATAGCGCCCGGCATAAATCACCCGGTGCGGAAAATGCTGTTGTTTTTTTTCACGCGTGGAAAGAAATATTCCGCGAAAGAAAGGAACGTCCGCCGAATAAAAACCAGTGCGGATGCGCCGTTCGGGAAATCCGAGTTTTTGCGCAAAACGTTTCTGCGGACCTCCCGGCACCCAGATAAAGCGAAACACCGGCAGGAACCGGAATCGCGCTACGATGGTCGCCAAACGCTGCCGCAGGGTTCCCTGCCATTTGTTATCCATCGTGAGGATCGTGACGGCTTTTTTTGCGAAGGCCCGGCAAACGGCGAGATACTCTTTATCGATCCATCCCGAGCAAAGAATCGCATCGGGTGCTATTTTTTCCGCGAGCGACAACAACTGCTGACCGTTATAATCGCTGCGTTCATACACCCGGACATTTTCCGGAAATGAAAAACGGAACGGCGCTTCTTTGTTTACCGGCCAGCGCACAAAATGCACTTCGACCTTTTGAGGATCGAGCGCGCGCAGGCAGGCGATGGTGTAGTTTGCCGGCTCAGTGTACAGGATAAGGAGCTTCCGGCGCTGCATTAGGTTCTTCGGGTAATTGTTGTTGGCTGGTATTAAAAGCAGGCGAGGTAAATAGTGTCAGCATGATCAGCGCCTGGATCGTGAACGGATTCAGCGAGGCGGTTAGCCACGATTCGAAAAAAGCGGAGAAAAGGATCGCGTACAGAGCGGGAATGGCCGAGCGGGAATTGACGGCTCCTTTGATGAAGGAGAAAACGAAAGCCACAACAAAAGCCAGCAGTCCGAACACGCCGGTGTCGAGCCAAAACGTGATGTAGGAATTGTGCGCATTTCCCTGGTGGCCCATCGCCGAGAGCAGCGCATAATTTTTCCGGTAGAAATAATCGGTGTAACCGATCCCTTTGCCAAGCATGGGTTCCTTCGCGATCTGCTCCCAGCCAAACTCCCAGGCGATGACACGGCCGGATCCGGATTCAAAGGTTTCGAGACGGAAATAATCCTGCAGGTTCAGCGCTGTAATGATCGTTGCGATGTTTGAGGAAATGAGGTAATACAGGAAAAGAATCGTCAGGAAAACGATAAATCCTGCAATGGGTGAAAAACGAAAAACGCTGCGAAAGAAAAAGAACAGCACCACGCCGAACAACGAGCTCCGCGATCCGCACAGGTAAAGCGAAAAAATTACAATGCCGTAAATGGCCCACAGCTCGTAACGCCGGAACAGTCCGGGGTAATATTCCTTGCAAACCGCCGTCATCATCATGAAGAGCATGCAGTACAATCCCATCCCGTTGGGGTTGCCGAGCACACCGTTGTAACGTCCTTTCAGCGTTACGAAATCGGGGAGCACCGGCCGCAGGATTAATCCGGCCAGCAGCAGCAATGTTCCCGTCACGATGAGATCGCGGATGAATTTTTCTTTTTCGTTACGCCAGGCGCGCAGGAAATAGTTCGGAACGACGAGGAACACCAGTACATAAGAAATCGTCTTCTGTACGTTGGTCAGGAAAACTTCGGAGAAGAGCAGCGAGATGCCCGCGAGGGCAAAGAAGGGGATGAACTTTTTCGCCGTCTCATCCCACGGCTGGAAGTTCTTGCGATCGAAGATCAGCAACAACCCGAGCAGCAGCATGTACACATCTTTAATCTTGGCGGCGAACGCGAAAAATTCCTGGCGGCTATCCGACAGCACGAGAATGATAAAAAAACCGATCAGCATCTCGGCAATCATTCCTTTTCGGAACAGGAGCAGTACGGAAACCGGGATAAGAATATAGGAGACCGGAGCGGCCAGACCGCCGCATAATACCCATAGCATGAGCATTATGATAAACTGCGGTCGTTCCCTTAGGTAAGCGCGTAAAAGTTCCACAACAAGCCTGTGAACGAAAATACGGATTATGCCGGTTCTATCGCTGATAAAAGCGGCAGACCTGTGCAGCGATAGCTTCTGCCTCTTTCGGCTCAAGGCTGTAGTGCATCGGCAAACGCAGCAGTCTTTCTGCGTAACGAACAGCTTCCGGCAGCGGACGGCCGTCATGAAGGGGTGCAAAAAAACGGCTTTGGTGCAGCGCGCCATAATGTGATGCGCTGGCTATTCCCTGCTCTGCCAGGAAACGTGACAACGCCCTCCGCTCGTCAATCGAAGAGCAGACAAGAAAAAAAATGTGCGCATTACTTTCTCCCCTGGGATCAACGGGAGAACAGCTGATCCCTCTTTCTCCCAGCGGAAGCAGCAGATCATAATAAAGCCGCCAAAGCGTTTTCCTTTTCGCCTGGATCACGTTGAGCTGCCGCAGTTGCGCATAAAGGAACGCGGCCTGCAATTCGGAAAGCGAGAACGAAGAGCCGACATCGACCCATTCGTAGTTATCGACAGCGCCTTCGAGAAATTTTTTCCGGTTCGTTCCCTTTTCAAAAAGAATATCAGCGCGTTCCACGTATTGCGGATCGTTGATCACAAGCAACCCGCCTTCTCCGCAGGTAATATTTTTGGTTGAATGAAACGAGAACGCCGCAAAAGCACCCATCGTTCCGGCAAATGCGCCATTGCGCGTGGCATCGAGTGCGTGCGCCGCATCCTCCACTACCGGCACTCCTTTCTTCCGGGCCAGCGCCGTGATCTTTTCTATTGCACATACGGTTCCACCATAATGCACAACGACCACTGCACGTGTTTTTTGCGTGAACAGCGCTTCCAATGTGTCGGCGTCAATGTTCGGGTCGAAAGCGGAGCTGTCGGCAAAAACAATCTTCGCGCCGCGCAATACAAACGGGTTCACCGTCGATACGTAGCTGAACGACGGCGCAATCACTTCATCGCCGGGACGGATGTCCAGCAGCAGCGCCGCCATCTCGAGCGCGCCTGTGCAGGAATTCGTGAGCCACGTATTACGGAAACCAAAGCGCTCGTCAAAAAACGCCTGGCAGTTGCGATGAAAGATGCCGTCGCCGGCCATCTCGCCGGAACGGATCACTTCGCCGATGAAGCTCAGTTCCTCGCCTGTCGTATGTACGCGGTTGAAAGGGATCTTCATGAGCGCTGGTCAATAAGGAGGGAAAGAGCGTCGATGGTTTGCACGATAATCTTGTCCCAGGTGAACGCACGACTCTTTTCCAGTGAGGCGCTGCGTTTGGCCAGCAATTCACTGTCGCTGATCCTGAGCGATGCCGTCAATGCCGCTTCAAGTTCGCGTACATCCGAAGGCGGAATCAGCCAGCCGTTGCCGGCATTTACCATCAGGCTGACTGCGCCGACATCGGTGGCAATGATTGCGCAGCCACTGGCCATCGCTTCGAGGATAACGTTCGGCATTCCTTCCGAATGGCTCGGGCAAACGAGGATGTCGAAGCCGCGAAGCAATTCCGAAAGTTTCGCAGAGTCCGTGACGGCGCCATGATAAACGAATTTTTCTCCGCGAAGACGATGCCTGACGGGAATCGCTCCGATAAAATGGAATTCCATTTCGTATCCCCGCAAACGTTCCAGCGCTTTATTCAGCTCCTGAATTCCTTTGCGCCGCTCGTATCGTCCGACGAATGCCAGTTTCCTCGGGCCTTGTGCGACAGCCGGTTTTTCCGCCAGCCATTTCGGTTCGATGCCGGCAGGAAGCTCGACGATTTTTCTTCGCGGCACTCCGAGCGATTCGATAATGCCTGTGATCTTTCCGCCATACGAGAAAAGATAGTCGGCATGCGCTACACAGAATTTCACAGGAGCCCGCAACACGAGCGCATATTTCAACCATTCTTTCCAGGAGGCCGCCGGCTGGAACATTTCATACCCGTGAAAATTGACGCCGACCGGTGGAAGCTGCGCACCTTTCTGCTTCTGGTTGAGCAGCTCCCAACCTGCAAATCCTTTCACATAAATAAAATCGGGACGCGGCTGTTCCTGGAATTTGCGCCATACCTGCCGGGAGAACTCATACGATTCCCGAATGTAGTGGCCCGGAAATTCCCCCATCGACGGAAAGGCGATCGGGAACGACCGGATGTTCGCTTTTTCCGCTTCGGAAAATAAATCGAGCGAACGCGCATCGGGATTTTTCGAATCAACGTGATACAAATCCACGCGATGCCCGGCGGCAGCAAAAAATTTGGCGAGATAGAACGAATGCCGCTGCATTCCCCCGATCACGTAAGGATAAATTCCGTCGGTAAGCAAAGCTATATGCATGCTTCAATGATATTTCGCGTGGCTTTATCCCACGTATAGTTTTGTCTGATCTTTTCGCGAAAGCGCTCCGCCATTTTTTTCGCTTCGTCGCGATGACGATGATAAAAGTAAAACGCTTCGAGCAGTTGTTCTTCCTCCGGTCGCAAAAGCCATCCGTCCTTACGATCTTCCATGACGTCGCGCACCGGCACCGTATCGGGCGCCACCACAAAATTTCCCGCCGCACCGTATTCGAAAATCTTGACCGGCGATCCATACCAGTTGGATTTCGCCATCACCCCGATGTTGATCGCGTACAGCGCAACTTTCACTTCTTCGCTGCGCAATGGCCCCGTGAAAATGATCTGCTTCTCCAGTTTCAGTTCCGCAACACGACGTTTCAGCTCCGGCAACAGGTAGCCGTCGCCGATAATAACGAGCGCCGCATCAGGGGCGGCAGCGCTTCCGGCAAATTTGGCGAACGCTTCGATCAGGATATCCACACCATGATACGGGAAGATCGATCCGACAAAGCCGATGATCATTTGCTGCTGCAATCCGTAGCGGCGGCGAAATTCCGCTATTTGCGCCTGAGAAGGCGGCACGAAAACATTTTCTTCAACGGCGTTCGGCACGACCAGCACTTTCGACGCGCTGACACCAAAATCGCGGACGAGATAATTTTTCAGCGCACTCGACACAACGACGATACGATGCGCATAGCTGAATTGCTCCTGCATCCGGCGACGGCCTCTTCCTTCGAGCAGGGAAGAAGTTTTTTCGAATGACTTTACTTCCTCCGGGAAAGGCGCGTTAAGTTCGAGGCAGAGCGGCACTTTCATTTCACGGGCCACACAAACGCCGGAGTGCTGCAGCCAGCTGGCGCGTTCGTAAACCAAGTCGGGCAGCTGCTGTGCTATTTTTTCGAGCAGCTGTTCCTGCATGAAATCATCGAAACGAAGCAATCGCGCTTCCTTCATGCTTCGCCA
>CAMLEF010000138.1 GCA_946478675.1 uncultured Flavobacteriales bacterium
TCAAATGTTCGGTTCCCGAAAGGATCAGCTTGTTCTTCCGCGCGAACCTTCCCCACGTCAGCCAGCCGATTGTACTGATCAGGATCCGCTTGATAAAGATCAAATGCCCGAATGGATCACGACGCAACATCGGGCGAAAGTTAAGAGTTAATGATTAACCACGGAGACACGGGGACACAGAGTTTCTCCGTGCCTCCGTGTCTCCGTGGTTAATCTTCGCGCGGTAGGATGCTTCGCTGTTATCTCACTATCTTTATCCGATGGCATTTTCCCGAATGAAACAGCTTTCTGCATTCCTGCTTTTCGCGGGGATCGTCCTGCTCTCCGGCTGCTTCGAGATCGTGGAAGACGTCACGCTCCACAACGACGGCTCCGGCACGTTTCTCTACACCGTCAACATGAGCCAGAGCAAAGTCCGCCTCGACGGCATTCTCCAGCTCGACAGCACCAACGGCTACCGGGTTCCGAAACGCAAAGAGATCGACGACGATATTCTCAAAGCGAAAAACTCATTGGAGAAAGCGCCCGGCATCACCAACGTGCAAACCACCACCGACTGGACGAATTACATCTACACGATCCGCTTCGATTTCAATTCGGTCAACAACCTCAACCTCGCCGTCGAAAAATTATCGCAGGACCTCACCAGCGATCACCAGCGCATTCCCGAAGCGTCCGACAATTTCGCGTTCACCGGCAAGATCTTCGACCGCAAAAGTCATTACGACGCCAAAACGCAAGCGAAGAAAATCACCGCGCAGGACAAAGAGATCCTGAAGAACGCCAGCTACACCTGCATTTTCCGCTTCGACAGTCCCGTGCAATCCTGCTCCAACAAAAAAGCGATCATCTCGAAAAGCGGGAAATCCGTGATGCTGAAGATGAACATGCTCAACCTGGCGCTCGGCCAGGAGTCCGTCGTTAACAAGATCACACTGCAATAGCCCCGATGAAAAAGCTGACCGCTCTCCTGCTCTTTCTGCCTTTCCTGCTGCACGCGCAGCACCTGTCCACGCACATTCCTTCGCGCGCCACCTACATCGTTGCCATCAATCCCGCCGCGCACGTCGGCAATGGCGATGCTTCACAGGTCGGGCAGCTGGAAATGTTCACGCGCACGAACGAATTCGGCAGCAGCGGTTTCAATTTCCTCTACGGCGATGAAGATCTTTCCCCCGAACGGCAAACCGCGTTCAAGCAGCTCTTCGCCGATATTTTCACGAAGCCGGCCCTCACCGGCATCGATACTGCGGGCTCGATTTTTATTTTCCAGGACACACCCGATTCGATCCACTACTGGTGCTACCTGTTGCCGCTGAACAATTCCGCAGCGTTCAGCGAGTACGTCACGACAAAACTCTTCGATAAAAAACCGGCGGTCGACAAAGGCTCCGGTTTCTCCGCGGTGAATGCCGAGCGCATGTCCATCGGCTGGACGAACAGCTACGCGATCATCCTGCTCGCGGATTTCGATTACAGTCCTTCGCACGATGAAGATTTGTTTCTGACTACTGAACGGCGGGCCGACAGCATCATGGTGGCGGAACAGATGCAGGCGCAACTGGCGCTGGCCACCGACACGGTAATCAACGACAGTGTCAAAGCGGAACGCACCGCCGCATTGATGAAAGACGCAAACGCCACACTCGAAAAGCTCGCGAAGGATACGACGCCCGAAGAGCAGGTGTTCGTCCCGGACTATAACGATCCGTTCGCAGATTATTTTTCCACCATCGGCAACGACGACAGCGTTCACGATTCGATTTTTCTCATTGGTGTTTTCCACCAGCTGAAAAATCTCATCAACCTCAATTACGAATCGTCGGTCGAATCGGTGCCGCAGTTCCGTACGGTCGAATCGGAAAAAGCGGCGGCGCTGTATTGGTACAATTACGGCGAGCTCATGCAGCAAACCTACGAGCGGAATATGCGACTGCGCCGCAGCTATTATTATTACCAGAATGCCGGCATGTCGCAGGACACGACGCTCATCGACAACATGTGGGCGGGTTCGTACGTAGCGAGCCTCATCAGCTTCGAAGGCAACACCGCCACGATGGACCAGCGGATGTATTTCAGTCCGTCGCTGCAGGCGCACACGAAAGGTCTTTACACCGGCCGCGTCAAACGCAAAATGTTCCGCTACGTGCGCGGCGAAAATCTCATGGGCTTCACGGCGATGTCGGTCGACATGGAGAAGTTCATGAAGTTCTACGGCTCCGTGTACCGCGAGATGCTCAGCAATTCTTTCGCCGGCATCTACGACAATTATTACCTCGCGGTCTGGGACATGTGCCGCGTGTTCCTCGATGAAAAAACGCTGTACAACCTGCTTGACGGCGATTTCCTGATGGCGGTGACGGACCTGAAACCGTTCACGTCGTCTTACATCACGTACGAGTACGACGATAATTTCAACAAGCAGGAGATCCGCAAGGAGCGTACGGAAGTGCGGCCGGAATTCGTGCTGGTGGCAGGCGTGGGCCGCATGAAAAAGGCGCAGCAGATCCTCGCCATCCTCGAGCGCATGAACGCCATCAAGAAGCAGAACAACAATTATTACCTCGTCAACACGCCCGGCGAATACGACCTGCGCATTTTCCTCGCGCTGCGCAAAGGCATGCTCATCGTCACCAACAACGAAGACCTCATGCTGCATCATCTCAAGCGCGGCTACGGCCGGAAAGAAGGCATGACGCACAAGCTGCGCCGCCTCGGCCGCAAGAGCGCGCTGGTGGCATTCTGGGACGGACAAAAATCGTTCGAACTCGTGAAGAAAAACCGCAGCGAGAACCTCAGCGAAGAAGACAAAAAATCACTCGACATCCTCGAACGCGAAGTCAACAACAGCATCATCCTCGGCAAACGTTCGAAGGACGGCGTGCAGCGCATCGAGATGAAAGTCGAGCTGAACCCCGCAGCGGACGGCAAGCAGCAGACGAGCTTCGTGCGGTTCTTCCGTTTGCTGAACTCGCTCTTCCTCGTGCGGCAAAACCCGGAATGATGAAACGCTTCCTGCGCATTTCACTGGTCGTTGTGCTCGTGCTGGCAGCCGTCGCGATGGGCGCGTGGTATTTCTTCCTGCGCCGCACCGTGCCCGCACACGCGCAGTGCATCCCGAAAAATGCGTTTGCCGTGGTTACGCTGAACGTGCGTGAGCTGGCGCTGGACCAACGAGGCGAAGCGCATCTCTTTCCCGGTATGGAGAAAAAAGTGCCGGAAGAGATCAACGTTCTTTTACGCGCCATCAAAGCCAACGACGGCAGCGGACTCAAGGAAACAGCCGACGTGCTCGCTTTCGGTTTCCAGGTGGATGAAGACGCTTTTTTCGGTGTCGCGATGGCGATGGACGACGAAAAGAAATTCGGCAGCCTCGTGCAGCAGCAGCTTTCGAAAAATTACCGCATCCAATCGTTGGGCAATTCGCTCGTGCAATTCGACACGACGTCGGCGGTGATGGGATGGAACACGCAGTACGCGCTCTTCCTCTACCCGATCAGCAACAGCGATGCGAAAACCGTTGCCGCCTGCTGCACGAAGTTGCTCACGCAAACAACGAATGCGTCGGTGCTTTCATCGCAGGCGTTCCGTGAGCACGAGCTTTCAGCTTTCGATGCGGGCGTTTGGATCCAGGCGGAGCCGCTGCTGCATTTTACAAACGCAAAATTCCTGCGCACGTCGTTGTTCGGCGTCGACAATCTTTCTTTCAGCATCGACTTCCGCGAAGGAGAAACCAGCATCCGCCGTCTCACGCATTACAAGAGCGCGTCTATGCTTCCGCAGCAAGAAGAAGCACCGCTGCTCGTTTGCGATCCGAAAGAGATCACCGGTTTCGTGCAACTGAATTTCGATCCGAAAAATGCCGCGCTGGCCGATGATCTTGTCGATGGCGCCGCCTTCAACGCGCTGCCGTTTTCCGACGAAGAAGCGAAGACGTTGCTGAATTACATGAACGGCAACTGCACGCTGCTGCTGCACGATACGCTTCCGTATTCGCGCCGTTACATCACCTACAAATACGACGAGGATTTCAACCAGGTGACAGACACGGCGATGAAACGCGAAACGGAGCTGGCGATGACGTACGCCTTCGGACTTTCACGCTCCGCAGAAAACGAGATCCGCACGATCATGGAACGCGACAGCATTCCTTACAGCAACAACGCGTGGACGATCGACGAAGGCGGACTGACGCGACGCATGATGCTCACCGGGGAAACGCTGGTCGTCACCACCTGGCCCTCGTGCGATGGAAAGCTGCGGCCGCTTCCTGCGGACTGGCAAAGCCTCGGGTTAAGAATCGATCTCGGCAAGCTTGTCAACAAAGGCGTATTCGATATCGTCGGATTTTTCTTTCCGCTGCTGGACGGATCATTTGCGCTGCTGGCGGAACAGCTCACGGATGCTACCGCTACACAATCTGTATTGAACGGGATGATGACTTCTTCCGACATCCGCATCCGGATGAAGAATACGGATCTGAATGCGCTGGTGCAGTTCGAAGATATTTTCCGAAAGGGAATGCAGCGATGAAATAAAAGAATTAAAAAAGTAAACCTCGAAGGTTTTTGAAACCTTCGAGGTTTACTTTTTTATCTCCTATTATTTCTTCTTACTCAGCAGTCAGCGATTCGAGATTCGCCACGAACTTTTTCCGCTTCTCGATCTCCGCAAAAAACACGTCTTCATTTTTCTCCACCAGCGGACGCGCTTTCGCCAGCAGTTTTTTACCGGCAGGAGTCAGCACCACCGCAAACGCACGCGCATCGTTTCTCGGCGAGCGACGTTCCACCAGCTTCTTCCGCACAAGCAAGCGCATCACCTTCGACGTCATCATCACGTCGATGCCCGCCAGCCGCGCGATCTCCGCCTGCGACGAAACTTTTTTATCCGCAGGCAAAGCGTCGAGCGTTTCGAGCAGCAGGAATTGCACATGCGTGATGCCGGCAGGAGCCAGCGCGGTTTTCACCTGACGCTGCCAGGCGTTCGAAGCTTTCCAGAGCAGGAAGCCGCTGCGATTGAGATCGGGAGATGTTTTTGACATGGGAGAACAAAATAAAAAATGCGTCCCGGAGAACGCATTTTGTGAGTCGTATTATTTCTGCGGCATCTTGCCTTCCCACTTGTCCATGATGACGCCTTCTTTCACCGGGCGGAAAGCCGTGCGGCGGTTCTTCTGGTGCGCCGCTTCGCGTTCGTCTTTCGTCGGCAGCGCATTGATGTCCGCATCCGTGATCAGCGGTTTCGTTTCACCGTAACCTTTGGCGACGAGACGATCCGCTGAAATGCCTTTCGAAATGAGATAGTCGACGCAGCTCTGCGCACGCTCCTGCGAGAGGCGCATGTTGTACGTGTCGCTGCCGCGCGAGTCGGTGTGCGAAGAAATTTCCACGCTGATGTTATCGTTCAGCTCGAGGAACGCCACGAGATCATCCAGCACTTTTTTCGATTCGGGACGCAGCGTCGCTTTGTCGAAATCGTATTCGATACCGGGGATCACGATGTCACCCTGCGGGATCGGCGTGAGGAAGAAATCGTGCTCGAACACTTTGCTGTCCGTGAGGCCGACGGTAGAAATATTCGTCGCGTCACCGAAGTAATGGTTCTTCTGCGCTTTGATGTACAGCTCCTGGTTCAGCGTCAGCGACGATTCGTAATAACCGGCCGAATCAGTGATGATATAGATCGGCTCGGCATCACCGCGGATATCTTTGAACGTAAGCAGCGCGTTGCTGATCGGCTCGTTTGTTTCTACGTCGTACACGTGACCGTGGATCGAAAACACGAGCGGCTCATTCGAGAACGAATACGCACGGTAGCAATACGCGCCGCCGCCCGGTCCGCAGGATTGACACGGCTCGCGGTCGGAAGAAAAATAACCGTGCTGCTGGATGCGGTCCATCACGAAGTACGCATCGTCGCGCGAAGAGTTGAACGGCGCTTCGAGATTTTTCGGAATGCTCCAGGTCGAATCGTCACCGTTGAAGGAAGTTTTCACGATGTCGAACCCGCCGAATCCGCCCATGCCGTTCGTGCTGTAGAACAGCGTGCTCGACGTGAAATGATAGAACGGCGTTACTTCGTCGTCTGCCGTATTGATCAGCGGCCCCATGTTCTTCGCGGGACCGGTCGAATTTCCATTCTCATCCAATTGCACCGACCAGATGTCGAGGCCGCCTTGTCCGCCCTGGCGATCGGAGACGAAATACAGCGTGCTTCCGTCGTTCGAGAGGAACGGCATCATGTTGCGGCAGCCGGGTGCATTCACCGACAGGTCCATTTTTTTCGGCGCGAGCCACGCGTCGTTCACGTTCTTCGACATGAAGATCGAACACTCTTTGCCGTCGTCGCTCCAGCGTGTGAAAAAGATGCTTTCTTTTCCGAACGACACCATCGCGGCGCCTTCGTTCTGCGGCGTGTTGATCGCGGACAGCTGGCTCGACACCGGCTGCGGTTTCATCCACATGCCGTTCATCGTTGCGGCGGTAAAGATGTCGGTGGAATACGCATCGAGACCGAGCTTCGTCATTTCCGGTGTCGATTGGTTGCCGGGTTTCGCTGCGGTAAGGAGAATATGCTCGGGATCGCCGTAGTATGTTACTGCGAAAACAGCCGTGCCGGCATTGATCACGCTGTCCATGCGCGTCACGATCACTTCTTTCTTCACGCTGTTGGAATCCTGCGCGAAGGCACAGCCGAGGCTCGCGCGCGTCGCACGTTTGAATTCCGGTGAAGAAGGATCGAGCGGCTCGGAATATTTGTCAAACTGCGCGTGCGCTTCGGCGTATTTCGCATTGTTCATCAGCGAATAGGCATACCAGTATTGCGTGTCCGGGAAACGTTTGTCGGGAAGAAACATCGCCTGGCGGTACCACAATTCGGCGTTGTCGTAATCGTGCAGCAAACGATAGCAATCGGCGATCTTGTGCGTGACGTACGTCGTGCGGCTGTCGTTTCCTTTGACGAGGTTCGGGTTCTTCAGCGTCGTGCTCGTATCGTTCGAAGCTTTCACGACGTTGGAAGAATCGACCACTTTTTTCGGCGGCGTATACGGGCGGCATTCGTACGGTGTCACGAGGTCACGATCGTTGTTGGGCGTCATCGTCACGACGTGCTGGTAGCAGGTCAGCGCCAGCTTGTAATCTTTATTGTCGAATGCCTTATCACCGAACTCCAGCCACTCGCGGCGACTCTGGCCGAAGAGAGCGAGAACGGTAACAAGAACAAAACAGGTGGTCAGGGCAAAGCGCCTCATAATCTCGGGCAGTTGGGTGCTACGACTGGTGTTTTTCGCTTGGCGATGTAAATGACAGAGAACTCGATTCCGCCTCTGTTGTTCGTGGCCGGCTTCAGCGTCGAAACGTTGACGTCGTAGCTGATGCGATAAGTGAACGGTCCGTTCTTCAAACCGACTTCCATGATCGCTGCGTCACGTGTGCGGAACGTGGGGCCGACGATCAGGTACGAATCGGAATTCGGCAGGAAAATATTCGCAAGAAGACCAAGCACCATTTCACGATCGTTCGTCTGCCACATGTAGAGGAAACGCGGTTGCAGCTGCAGTCGTTCGTTGATGCCGACACGCGCGCCGGTGTGCAGGATGTAATGGATCGGCAGCTTGTTGTCGAAGCCGTAGAACGATTCCGTCGGCTGGTTGAGGTGAAAGGCGGAGAAGCCGATGAACGGATTGATGCGGCTCGTCTCTTTCGCGTAATAATACAATGCGCCCGCGCTGACGTCGAGCAGGTACATGCGCTCGGAGCTGTTCGCTTCACCGCTCGGCATCGACACATCGAAGCCGCCGCCGTCCGCCATCGTATACTGGCTGTCCCAGGTGAGCCGTCCGTAATCGACGCTCTTCTGGATCACACCGGCTTCCATGCCGAACGCGACGTGATGAATATTCGCTTTGTCGATGCGCAGGTCGTAAGCGCCGGAAAGCTCCACAGAAAGCTCATTGAAATTACCGAAGCCCGCGCGGTTGTTCATCACCTGGATGCCGCCGCCGTAACGACCGAACGGCATGTCGAACGCGACCGCTGCCGTCTGGAACGGTTTCGTCGCTACAGCCGACCATTGGTTGCGGTAGTTCGCGTGAATGCGATAGTAACCGTCGAACATGCCGGTCATCGCGGGATTGAGATAGATCTTCGCCGCATCGTAATGCGTGAGGTGAAAATCCTGCGCGGAAAGCGTTCCCGTCAACAGGCAACCAGCAAAGAAGATCCGTTTGAGAATAGTTTTCTTCATGGTCGTTTATCGAAGCAGGGTGACATCACCGGAGAGATCATAGGATTTGCTGTCGGGCGTAACGGCGTGCACCGTGTACACATACACGCCGATCGGTTGCGGAATGCCATCGCGCGTGCCGTCCCAGCCTTGCTGCTGGCTCGTTCCGACGAAGATGAGCTCGCCCCATTTGTTGTAGATGCGCAGCTCCAGCTCGGTGAACGGACCGCCGCGCACCCAGAACACGTCGTTGTGATTATCACCGTTCGGCGAGAACGCGTTCGGCACATCGGGCGGCGTGCTGATGATGTAATCCTGCACCAGCGTATCCGTGCAGCCGTTGTTGTCGGTCACGACCAGCGTGATCGGGTACGTGCCGGAATTCTGCCAGGCGTGGCTCGGGTTCTGCGAAAGCGACGGCGAAGAATTGTCGCCGAAATCCCACCACCAGCTCGTGATGTTGGTGAACGACTGATCGGTGAACTGAACGTTCTGCAATGTGTTCGCAGCCGTTGACGGATTCGCGGTGAACGCAGCCGTCGGCGAAGGATAAACAACGACCGGTTGCGTCACCGTGTCGCTGCAACCGTAGTTGCTCGTGACGATCAGCGTAACGTTCCAGGTGCCGGGCGTGCTGTAAATGTGCGAGGGGAAATTGCCGGTAGCAGAACCGTTGTCACCGAAGCTCCACTGCCACTGCACCACGCTGCCGGTATCGATCGTCGACGCGTCGGTGAAGACCGTTCCGTCGTTGAGACAGAAGCCGGAAGTCGTGAATGCGGGAACCGGTTGCGGGTAAACGTAAACAGGCTGCACCACGGTATCGGGACATCCGTTCGAAGAAGTCACCACGAGCGTCACGTTGTAGTAACCGCCTGCGGGATAGCTGTGCGTCGGGTTCTGCTGCGTGGATGTATTGTTCGACGGCGGATTGCCAAAGTTCCAGTTCCAGCTGACGATCGGGCTCACCGAAGTGGAAGCGTCGTTCATCTGCAGCGGTACGCCGGGACACACGCTGTTCGAAGTGAATCCTGCATTCGGCGCAGGAATGACGGTCACGAAAAGCGTATCGTGCTGCTGGCGGCAACCACCGTTGTTGAGCGAGTTGAACACGATCGTTACGCTGCCGTTTGCCACGTCGTTCGGGCCGGGCATATAGTTCGTCGTGAGCAGCGTATCGCCCTGCGGGAAAGTGCCGTCGCCGAGCGTGGTCCAGTAACCTTGTCCCGTCGCGGTATTCGCAATCACCAGGAACGGCAGGTTGCTGCATGCCGTATCGATCGAAGTGGTTGAAACGTTCGGCGGAGGCGTGAGGTAAAGAATGAGCGTGTCTTTTTCCGCGACGCAGGAACCGTTGCCCGTCGTGGTAAGCACGAGGTAAACTTGTCCGCTGGCGGCGTCTGCTGCGCTCGGGAAATAGTTCGTGCAAAGGTTGTTCGGATTCGCAAACGTTCCGCTGCCGGAAGTCGACCACGTTCCTCCGCTCGCTACCGTTACGCTGCCGCAGATGGACACGTACGATGTATCGCGGCAAACCGTCACGTCATTTCCTGCATTCGAAGAAGGCCCGGCGGTGAACGCGAGCACCAATGTATCGGCATCCTGCGAGCACAAGGTCGGACCGGTCGTTTGCAGGATGAGCGTCGTTGAGCCCGCTGCAATTTCTGCTGCGGATGGCGTGTAGGTCGCATTGAGAACGGTCGAGTCGGGAGTAAATGTACCGCCGCCACCGGTCCAGTAACCGCCGCCGTTCGAGTTGAGCACGTTGCCGCCGAGACCGATGCTCGGATTGTTCGTGCAGACGAACGTGTCATTACCCGCGAGCGCGATCGGTGCAGCGATGATGCGGATCTGTTGCGAAACCGTGTCGTCGCAGCCGAGCTGGTTGGTGGCAGTATGCATCACGGTATACAATCCGCTGGCGCCGTACGTATGCACCGGGTTCTGCTGTGTCGAAGTTGTTGCGTCACCGAAATCCCACCAGTAACCGGTGATCGTCGAGTTCGGTGAAGGCGTGGAGTTGTCCGTAAACGTGACCGGTTGTCCCACGCACGCGCTGTCGTTCGATGGCGTATACGCAACGTTCACATACGAAAGCTGAACGCTCTGGAAAGCCGTATCCGCGCAGCCCGTGCCGACGTTGATCACGAGCATCACGGTGTAGGGCCCGAGTCCCGGGTAGGTGTAGCTTGGCGCGAATTGCGTGGACGTATCGGTAGTAGAAGCGCTGTTTCCGAAATCCCAGTAATAACTGTTCGCAGGATCACTGTTGTTCTGGAAATTCACGGTGCTTCCCGAACAGACACCGGCGGGTTGACCGATGACGGCCTGCGCCAATGGCGGACAATACACGACGTTGAACTGGAAGTCTCGAATGATCTCGCCGATCTTGACGCCGTTGCGGTATTCTTCGCAGCGCACA
>CAMLEF010000139.1 GCA_946478675.1 uncultured Flavobacteriales bacterium
GGTACACCTACAGCTGGTCGCCGACAACGGGACTGGGCTGTTCCACCTGCGCGCAAACTACCGCTAACCCGGGAACCGTTATTACCTACACGCTCACTGTTTCGGGCGCAGGCTGCATTACCAACACCGATGCAGTAACCGTTACCAAGAACAGCACGACCGGTTGCTGTTGCTGCAGTGGCCGCCTCCAGAGCCCGGAGAGCGGAAGCTTCGGCATCTTCCCGAATCCATCGAACGGAATCATCACGATAGACTTTTCCGATTCGGACGTGATCAGCAAAGTGGAAATTGTCGACGTGCTCGGACGTACGGTTTATTCCGTCGCCGGATTGTCTGGACCCGAGCTTACCGTCGATCTCAGCAACGAAGCTAAAGGAGTGTACACGGTTTCTGCCTGGATCAATGGACAGGTGCAGATGACGAAAGTGACGCTGCAATAATTTCTTCGCCTGCAAAAACAAAAGCCGCGCGTTAAACGTGCGGCTTTTGTTTTGTAATCGGAACATCGCTTTAATACGCGCGAACGTTCTTGCCTTCCATGTAATAGATGAACGCTTTGTTCACGACGCGATTGCCGCCCGGGGTCGGGTAATCGCCGGTGAAATACCAATCGCCGGAATGTCCCGGAACGGCGTTGTGCAGTCCTTCGATCGTCTGGTAAGTGATCTCGACGTTTGCATTCAGTCCCGGAGGTGTGAGCAGCTCGGAGATCTTGCGCGAAATTTCTTCGGCGGTGAACGGCTTGTAAATTTCTTTCACCACGTTCACCACTTTCTCGATCGGCAGTTCCATCTGCGCTTTCGCTTTCTCGTACACTTCTTCGAGCAGGTTCTCTTTGTAATTATCCTTCAGCAATTCGACCGCCGCCTGGAACGCGATGAAGTCGCCCAGCTTCGCCATGTCGATGCCGTAGCAATCGGGATAACGGATCTGCGGCGCGGAAGAAACGATCACGATCTTCTTCGGCTGCAAACGATCGAGAATTTTCAGGATGCTCTGGCGAAGCGTCGTTCCGCGCACGATGGAATCATCGATCACAACGAGATTATCGCCGGGCTTCACGACACCATACGTCGTATCGTACACGTGCGAAACCATGTCGTCGCGCTGCGTGTCGCTCGTGATGAACGTCCGGAGCTTGGCGTCTTTCAGCGCGATCTTCTCGATGCGCGGCTGCATGTTGAGGATTTCGGAAAGCAGCGGATCGGCCACGTTGTCCATCGTGAGGATCTTGTGGCGCTTCACCGTGTTGAGATAGTGGTGCAGCCCGTCCATCAATCCGTAGAACGCTACTTCCGCCGTATTCGGGATAAACGAGAAGACCGAGTTCTTCATGTCGTAATCCACCGACTTGAGCACGCTCGTGGTAAGCTGGCGGCCGAGGCTTTTGCGTTCTTCGTAAATGTCTTTGTCGTTGCCGCGCGAGAAATAAATGCGCTCGAACGAGCACGACTTTTTCGCTTTCGGCGTACGAACTTGCTTCTCGCCGTATTCGCCGTTCTTCTTGATGATGAGCGCGCATCCCGGCGTCAGCTCGCGGATCTCTTCGATCGGAACGTTGAACGCCGTCTGGATCGTCGGGCGCTCGGAAGTAACAACGACAACTTCTTCATCCGCGTACCAGAAAGCCGGGCGGATGCCGTTCGGATCGCGCAGCACGAACGCGTCACCGTGACCGATCATGCCGGCCATCGTGTAACCGCCGTCCCATTTTTTGCCCGCGTCTTTCAGAATTTGTTGGATGTTCAGGTCGCGTGCGATGAGGCCGGTGATCTCTTCGTTGGATTTGCCCTGCGCTTTGTGCACACCGAACAAACGCTCCACCTCGCGGTCAAGAAAGTGACCGATCTTTTCCATCACCGTCACCGTATCCGCTTTTTCTTTCGGATGCTGGCCGAGCTCCACGAGATGACGGAAGAGCTCATCGACGTTCGTCAGGTTGAAGTTGCCGGCCACAACGAGGTTACGCGTGATCCAGTTGTTCTGGCGAAGGAACGGATGGCAGTTCTCGATGCTGTTGCCGCCATACGTGCCGTAGCGCAAATGACCGAGCAGCAGCTCGCCGGAAAATGCCACGTTCTTCTTCACCCACGCGCCGTCTTTCAGGCGCTCCGGGTGTTTCTTGTGGGCATCGGCAAACTTGTCGTTGATCTTGCCGAAAATTTCTTTGATCGCAGCGGAAGACGTCGAGCGGTAACGGCTGATGTAGCGCGTGCCCGGCGGAACGTCGAACTTGATGGTCGCCACACCGGCGCCGTCCTGGCCGCGGTTGTGCTGCTTTTCCATCAACAGGTACAGCTTGTTGAGCCCGTACATGGGCGTGCCGTATTTGTCGATGTAATACTGGAGAGGTTTGAGAAGACGAATAAGTGCGATGCCGCACTCATGCTTGATCGCGTCGCTCATAGGATGTCCCGCCGACCCTTTTCTTCCAACCACGACCGTCGGCCACTGCCGCTTTCGGGTTCAATTTTATCCGTCGTCCGGGATACAAATTTACGACTTTCCGAGGCTGCGCAGACGCGAAACGACCAACGGCAGAATCCGTCAGACGAGCGCCTGAAAAGCACGGCGGACAGCATCGTCCCCGACACTGTCCGCCTGCTTTCACATTGGGAAAACTATTGAATATGATACCGCAGCAGCCGCTTCTGCACGTAGCCGGCCTGGCTGAGAAAATATTTGATCTGCACGATCTCTCCCACGTTTTCCGCAAATATCCGGTGCGAGTGACGCGGGTTCGGATGATTGTACGCGGGATCGTCGTAATAATTGTCGCTGCGGTAATTGACCGTCTGGAATGTTCCTGCAGGCACCGTCACCGTCGAATCGATGTGACGCATGAAGAAATATTCCGTCAGCGTGTAATTCGTGTCTACCGGTATCGTAACCGTACGCAACGTATCGGTGTGATTGGCGAACGGAATGTAATCACCGTTTCGGTCGACAATATACCCGGAGGAATCGCGCAGGTACAATTCAGTGGTGAAGAAATACATGCTGCTTCCGCTGAGCGTCGTCGTGATGATGCGCTTGTACGTGTTGGCGCCAATCGTCGTATCGCCGGCCACAAAACTGCTGTCGACGGAATAAACGTTGGTCACTGTTCCCAGCGAATCGGTGCTCTCTTCCTGGTAAATCCAGTAAGAACCGTCGGTGATCGGAATGTAAGTGGAAGTGCTCGCGGGATTGTTCGGCTGTTGTGTGGCAGGCGCAGCCGGCTCGTCTTTTTTACAGGCGGAAAAGAGCGCAGCTCCCGTCAACGCCAGCAGTCCCGCACGAAGTGCAAAGGTGTTCGTTTTCATGGTTTGTCAGGTATTGATTCAGGTAGAGCTGCGGCATGTAAGACTGTTGACCGCATAATAACGCAGGCTTGCGCCGGTTATTGTGAAAAAAAGAAAAAAGTACCGGGCGCGGAAAGTGGCCCTGCCAACCATGTTCTGTTTTTAAGATGACGTTTTTCGAAACGATCAATGCCGCATTCTCTCCTTCGCCTCCTCCATCGTTTGCACGCGTCTTGCCGGAGAAAGAATATCCATGAAATAATCGTCGAGCTTTCCCGGCGTTACCCAAACCACATTCGGATGAGAACGATCGAAAGTCTGAAAATCTTCATCGAGGAGCCGCCCCATGCCATGGAAATTCCGGAGATCGAAAATAACACGGGCAGTATCCGGGATGGAATCGAAGAAACGCAAAAGCGCCGGTTGCTCATTGATCGACAGGCTTCCGTACATGCGATAAATGGTCGGTGAAACACTTTTCAATTTCACCGGCAAACCGTACTCGAGATGCATCTGGACATCTTCCAACTCCTTCTCACGTGCAGGCAATTTTGCGTAAGCCAGCGCAAAGAAGGCATCGAGAATACGATACGCCCCGGGATGCCGGAATCGCACCGGCGACCAGAGATCAAGGTTGTGCTGTTTCTCTTCGATGCGAAAACGCAGATCGATGGAAATGCCGTCAACACCGTTCCAGTCAGGATCCGACGGCAGCGAGAGAAAATCGCCGGTATCGGCTTTCGCAAAAAAATCAGTGAGCTCCACCAATGACACATATGCGCTGTCGTTCACCGCACCGGGAACCTGCGGCCGCACCAGGCACAGCACTCCCGAATGTCCGTGAACCGTAAGTGTTGCACGCAACGGCGCAGAAAATGCGGGATAAAAAGAGAAGCTCAATTCCGCCGAGCGCGGAACGACGGCCATTGCCACACACAGCTTAATTAAAAATGCAACTGACCAAAGCGCTCTTTTCATCCGGATTATTTTCTATTGAAACGGAAATTGCTGCCGGAAATTTTATTTTACCCCGGAAAAGAAAAAAGCCAAAATCACCACGGAGACATTATTATCTCCGTGGTTCAATAACTCCATTTACGTGTAAACGTATTGTAGAATCCGACGCCGACTTTATACGTGATCGTCGCTTTGGAAACCGTGTTATCGGCAGTGACCGCGAAAACACCGACGCGGAAAAGTTGCTTCTTGATGCGGAAGATGCGCTCGAGACCAAGGAACATTTCTTCGTGATAAAAATCGGCGCTGGGGATCATGAGCACGCCACCGCCGGCCGCCATCGTTACCTTCAGCTTGTTGAAGAGCGGAATTTTGCTGCCGAACAATCCTTCGAAATGATGGATGTAGTTGAGACGGAAATACGCATCGGGCGTGCTGAGCGTGGGACCGAGCAGCTGGAACGATCGGATCGGATCGGAGAACAGCCACGAATCGGAGCCGCGGAAATATTTGTACTCGAGCAGGCGAAGATTCTTCTTGTTGACGAACGCGCCCGCGAGCAACGCCCAGCTGCTGGTGCCGAAGCGGCCGAGCTTGATCTCGTCTATGGAGCTGAACTCGATGTAATCGTAATTCACTTCGCTGTTGAAAATGCCGGGAATGCCTTTGCGGTAAAGGAAACGCACCTCCGGCCATTTCGAGCCGATGATGATCTTCTTGTGCTGCTTGATGATGTACTTCTGGCGAAAACGATATTTCAGCTCGAGGCGGATCTCCATTTTCACGTAACGCTGGAAGCTCACCGGTGTGTTCAGGTCGCCGAACAATTGCTGCGACCATTGCTCGAGGTGCATGCCGGTGATCGGGAACTGGTCGCTGTAATCGAACGTCACTTCGCCGAATAATCCGTTCACGATCTCCATGCGCTGCGCCACGCTGAACTGCCGGCAACGCACGTAGTTGCTCCGGCTGAACACCGACTCCAGCGACGCGTAGTTGTTGATCATGTCGTAATAATCGCCGAAGCGCACGAACGTTCGCACGAAACGCAGCGGGTAATACGTGAGACCAACGCCCGCTTTTCCGCGCACGTCGTGATTGAGAAAACCGTAATCGACCTGCCCTTCCGTTTCGAGCAGCATGCCGTTGTCGAAATCCTGGTTAAAGTAACCGCCGAGACGATGACGGTAACCGCCCACGCCGAACGGAACCACCTGCGCGATCAGCGGATCGACGTACCATTCATGCCCACGCGCACGATTGCGGTGCGCCACGCCGTTCAACAAAAAGCTCCAGACGTTGATGTGATTGAACGTCGAATCCGATTTGGCGAGATACGCTTCACTCTGGTAATACGCGACGAGGCTGTCGACCGTATGGATGTACGCGATCTCTTTTTCTTCGAGCTGGATCGTGCGATGATCGACCCAATACGCGCTGTCTTTGTCGAACGCGTCATCGGCGTAATGTTTGACTTCATCGGTAAACAGTTTCGGCGGGAACTCCGTGTTCACCACGTAATCCGAATGCTCGATGCGCGTATCGCCGATGATGTTGAATTTCCCTTCGCGGATCGTGTAGGTGAATTGTCGGCGCACCGGCAGGTAAATGCCCGGCGACACTTCCGAAAAATCTTCGATCACGTTGAACTCTTTGCAGTACAACAGCACGCCCGCATTCACGCTCAGGTTCACCGACACGATCGCCCAGCTGCCTTCTTCGATGAAGATGAGCCCGGAGAACAGCGCGTCTTCTTTGAACAGCGGGATCACGGAAAGTTTGTAAACCGTTTTCCCGTTCTGCGGAAACGAATCGAGCAGCTCGAAACGGTAATTCAAAAAAGCAGTGCCTGCGGCGGGTGAAAGCAGCGGGCGGGAACAGAGCGCCGGCGCAGCGACCTGGTTCTTGTAAAAATTGAAATCGCCGCTCTGCGCATCGTTGACGAGCAGGTATGGATTGTCCGAATAATACTGCTCCGGCGCAATTTCGTGCTCGCCGTATTCCACCGTCTTCGAAGGGCCGCGTCCGTCGTAGCTTTTTTTCTCGGCGAAATCGTGATACGCGAGAATGTTTTCCTTGAAGACGTTCGGCGCTTTGAAATACGTTTCAGAAACTGATTCGATCAGGTTGAGCTGCTTGTTCTTGAAAACTTTGTCGAGCGCATTCTTCTCGCCCCGCTGCACGGTCACTGAATCCTGCGTCTGCTTTACGACTACCGTAACGGTATCGTTGTTCGTCGGCGCAGCGGCAACAGCGGCAGAATCTTTTCCTTCTTTGATGATGCGCACTTTCTCCAGCGAAGATTTCTGGTAGGTGTTGCATTTGTAATTGTTCACCTTCTTCCAGTAATCGTCGCGGTGATCGATCACCTGCTTCATGATTTCTTTCCCGCGATCACGATCACCTTTCGCTTTCACTTCGAAAGTGGTGAGCATTTTCGCGGAAGTATGCATCGTCACGTCGAGCACGACGGGCTTATCGTCGGTGACGCGCACCTGGTGCTCTTGCGGCAGGTAGCCGAGCTGCGAAAAAACGAGCGTGTAGGTTCCTGCTTTCAGCTCGAGGAAATACGTGCCGTTGAGCTTCGTGTTAACGCCGTAAGAGGAATTTTTCACCGCCACCACCACAAACGGCAACGCCTCTCCTGTGGTATCGCGCACGATGCCCTTCACCACGCCGGCGGTAGCGAAAAACGGGATCAGCAGGAAGAGCAATACGATGAGAAAGCGGCGCATGGTGTCGAACCGGGACAAAGGTAATCTATCCGTACAGACGGCAGAATCTTCCCCGGGTTGCGCGTAGGACGGCGGGGCGTTAAGAATTGTTACAGTGGTGAACCACGCCCGCCTGAATGACACAGTCGGGCAGGGAGACACGAGGACACGGAGCTAATAATTTCTCTGTGGTTTATTTCAGCAGCTCACAATGATTACGCGGCTTTCGGATCGTACTTTCGGATCGACTTCAGTTCCGCATGCTTGGCGCGGCTTTCTTCTTCGATATCGAAATCATCCTGCAGGCCGAGCCAGAACTTTGCGGAATTGCCGAAATATTTTGAAAGACGAATGGCAGTATCAGCCGTGATGCGGCGGTTTCCCTTGAGGATTTCCGAAATGCGCGTTTGCGGAATGGCAATGTCTTTGGACAGGCGATAAGCGCTGATGCCCAGCGGAACGAGAAATTCCTCCTGGAGGATTTCACCGGGATGGATGTTTTTTAGCTTAGGCATTATTTCAACTATTAGTGATAATCGATTATCTCCACTTCAGAGGCAATTCCATTCGACCACTTAAATATTATCCGCCATTGGTCATTGATGCGAATGGAATAGAAATCTCTCAGATTTCCTTTCAGCTTTTCTAATCTGTTGGATGGAGGAATTTGAAGGTCAATCAGGCTGACCGAGTTATTTAACATTCTCAGTTTTCGCCTTGCTATCTCTTGCAAATCATTGGCCATCCCTCTGACCCGTTCACCTTCCCAGATTTTTAATGTGTCTTTATTACCAAAAGAAACAATCATACTAACGCCAGGCGTTACTTACGCCAAAGATAAGTAAAACAAAAACAATATTCAAGATCTACACAAACATCCCCTTCTCCATCCCCAGCCACTCCAGCGCCGCGCCGTGCAGCAGCATCGATTTCTTCGCATCGTCCCACGGCATCGAACGAATCAATTCGCCGGGAATATTTTCGCCGAGCGGGAACGGGTAGTCGCTGCCGAGCGCCACGCGGTTTGCGCCGAACTGGTTGACGACGAAATCGAGCATGTTCTTATCGTGCACCAGCGAATCGATCCAGAAGCGGCCGATGTAATCTTTCGGCGCTACGTTGTTGTCGATCGCGGTGAGGTCGGGGCGGCAATCGAAACCGTGCTGCACACGTCCTACCGTTGAAGGGAAAGAGCCGCCGCCGTGTGCGAAAGCAATGCGCAAATTGGGCAAACGCTCGAGCACGCCGCCGAAGATCATCGAGCAGATCGCGCGTGACGTTTCCGCCGGCATCCCGACGAGCCAGGGCAGCCAGTATTTCTGCATGTTCGCTTCGCCCATCATTTCCCAGGGATGCACGAACACCGCCATGCCGAGCTTCTCGCAGGCCGCGAAAATTTCAAAATACTTCGGCTCGTTCAGGTTTTCCTGGTTCACATTCGTTCCGATCTGCACACCTTTCAGGCCGATGCTTTTGCAGCGCTCCAGTTCGGCGATCGCCATTTTCGGATCCTGCATCGGGATGGTGCCGAGCCCGACGAAACGTTTCGGGAAACGCTGCACGATGTCCGCAATGTGATCATTGAGAAACTGCGAAATCTCGAGGCAATCTTTCGGTTTCGCCCAATAGCTGAACATCACCGGAACCGTCGACAGTACTTGTACATGCACGTGATGATGATCGCATTCCGTGATCCGCGTCTCCGCGCTCCAGCAGTTGTCTTCCACCTCGCGGAAAAAACGGCCGTCGTCACGCATCATGCGCGCGCAGCAGGGCTTGTGGTGATCGAGATGAATGAACCCGCCGTACCCGAACTTCTCTTTCCAGGCAGGAATGTTCTCGGGAAGAATATGCGTGTGAATGTCGATGGAGAAAATGCTGCTCATAGGTTGAGTTCGGAGTCGGGAGTCAGGAGTTCGGAGTCAGGAGTTGGGAGTTGGGAGTTGAGAGCCGGGAGTTAACAGAGTCGGGAGTTCGGAACAGAAACGCTTAAACGTTAACGCTCCGAACTCCCGGCTAAAAACTCCGAACTATTTAATTACCGGCGGCGGTTCCATGACGTGGCCGCATTGTTTGCAGGTGCGCAGGTCGGTGTTGCCGTAAAATTTCGCGAACACTTCCTGGAACTGCGTGGTGATATCCGTGAGCTTGAAATATTCTTCGTAGAGTTTGTGATTGCATTTCTCGCAGAACCACAGCAGGCCGTCTTTCTCACCGTCGCGGCGCTTGCGTTCCATGACGAGGCCGATCGTGTTCGCACCGCGTTTCGGATTGTGCGGGATGCGCGGCGGCAGCAAAAAGATCTCGCCCTGCTTAATGGGCACGTTCACCGCTTTGCCGTCTTCCTGGATCTGCACTTCGACGTCGCCTTCGAGCTGGTAAAAGAATTCTTCGCTTTCGTTGTAATGATAATCCTTGCGCGAATTCGGCCCGCCGACGACCATCACGATGAATTCAGCGTCTTTGTAAACGACTTTGTTTCCGACCGGCGGTTTCAGCAGGTGACGGTTTTCGTCGATCCACTTCTGGAATGAAAACGGACGTGTGACCATAGGAAAAGAGTTTGTCTTACGAAGGTAGAAATTAAATGTGCCGATATGCTGATGCGGCAATATGCCGATGCGCACAAGGCTACGCGCTAAAACTCTCCCGGAGAATAATTTTTCAATCTTGAATTTTCAATCAACGAAATTACTCCTGCGTGATGCCGAGCGAATACGCCATGCTGAACGTTTTCACGACAGCGGATTGCACGTGGCTGGTGATCGAATCGGTGACCTTGGCGGTGCCGGTGCGCTGCAGGTAAGACCACAGTGCGCTGTTGGAAAGCTCTTCCCATTCACCGTTGTCCTTGCGGTACCAGGTGTGGCGAATGTATTTCCAGGTTTTTCCTTTGATGCCGTATTTCTTCAGGTTCGGATCTTTTCCGCCGGGTTTGATCTCGAAGGAAATGGCGATTTCCCAGCCGTCGGATTTGACGAGCGTGTGCCGGTCATTCAGGTCTTTTCCGGAAGTATGAAAACGGATCACTGTATCTCCGGAGAAAATCGTTTTTCCGTTGATCTCCATTTCCGTCATCGAGATCTTCACGGTGTAATTCGCGGCGTGAACCGCAGCGGTTGCCAGCAGGAGCAACAGGAACAGCAGGGGCTTTTTCATTCAGCAGTGTTTGTTTTTCGCTATGAATGTAAAACAATCACGGCATTTGGAAACGGTGAAATTGAAACGCTGTTGCTGCGCCTGCGTTTCCATGCGCATTCTTCCCGCAGAGGGATTACCTTTGTCGCATGAATCTCGATCTCTCCGGAAAACACGCCCTCGTCTGCGGAAGCTCACAGGGCATCGGCAAAGCCACCGCTATCGAGCTGGCCTCGCTCGGCGCATCCGTCACGCTGCTCGCGCGCAACGAGCCCCGCCTGAAAAACGCGCTGCCCGACCTGCCCAACCCGACCGGCAATGCGCACCACGATTTCCTCGTCGCCGACTTTTCCGATCCGGAACAGCTGAAGAGCGTCGTCGACAAATGGATGCGCAAGGAGAAAGTCGTACACATTCTCGTCAACAACACCGGCGGACCTCCCGCAGGACCGATCAGCGAAGCGAAAATGCAGGAATTCACCGCAGCGTTCTCTGCTCACCTGCTCTGCAATCACCTGCTCGCACAAGCGGTT
>CAMLEF010000140.1 GCA_946478675.1 uncultured Flavobacteriales bacterium
TTTCTTTTTCGAACATCGCGAAAGCCCCGATCATCAGCCCGGCCATGAGCACGTTGCTCTGCGAGTTTTGCAAAGCGCCCAGCAAATCGAAAGCGACGAAGAGCAGCACAAACGCTCTTGCTTTCGCATCGACGGAAAGTTTATTGACCGCCCAGAAGAGCACACCTGCATTGACGAGGTTCCACAGGAAAATGCCGAGCCAATCGGGAAAGAGGCTGAACGGCGCCATGAGGAAAGCGAACGTCGGGCTGTATTTGAAGAGATCGAAATGCTGCGAGGGATGCAGGCTGTACAGATCGACGTGATCGACGAGGTTGATGAACGACCAGCGGAAGATGAGATAATTGTTGTACGACGCCGGGCCGAGCATCATGCGCTGTATCGTTACGCCGAGCACGAGCAGCAAATACAATCCCGCAAGAAAATTACGGTTCGTCAGCCACGGATATTTTTCGAATAGCCGGTTCATGCGTTGCGGAGTTTTGCATCGTGTTCCTTCACCAGCTTTGCCAGCTTCGAATATTTCTGCCAGGTTTCGTAAGCGGAAATGCGGCAAATGATGAAGCCGTATCGCCCGTCGAGGAAACCGGCTTTGATGAAAAAGTTGCGGATGAATTTCGCGATCGTTTTCATCACCGCCTGCACGCCGTTCGATTTTTTTCCGTTTTCAAAAAGCGCTCTTGCGGCAATGGAAGAAAATTTATCCGCCTGCCGGTAATGTTCCTGCACCGTGTAATAACTATAATGCAGAATATTTCCCGGCAAATGCTTTTCCGTTGCGCCGTCCGCCGTCAATTCGTATTTGTCGTGCGGATTGACGCCGCCCCATTTTCCCTTGCGGCTGTCCCAGAGGCGCAGCTTCGTATCGGGATACCAGCCGCAATGACGGATCCATTGCCCGCAGTAATTCGTGAGACGGTTCATCGTGTAACCGTCGTGCGTCCAATCGGCTTTTACCTGCAGGATCGCTTTTTTCAATTCTTCATCAGGAGCTTCGTCCGCGTCGAGTGAAAGCACGTGCGGAAATTTCGCCTGCGTGATCGCCCAGTTCTTTTGCTGGATATGTCCTTCGAACGCATGCTCCACGAAACGCGCGCCTTTTTCGAGACAAATCTGTTTTGTTTTGTCTGTCGAAAAAGAATCGACGACCACAACATCATCCGCGATCGCTTTCACCGCGTCGAGGCAACGGCCGATGTTCCGTTCTTCATTGAACGTAATGATCACAACGGAAAGCGGAACGGCGTTCGGCATGCGCCGTAAAAGTAAGATGAAAAAATGTGCCGATGCGCTCCGCCCCTCGCGGTCCGCGCGGGCTATTTGCTCCGTTCGCTGCGCTCACTATGTGCTGATGATGGAACTACCTTTTTTAATCAGCACATAGTGAGCTCCAGCGAACAGAACACATTATTTTCATAGCGAAGCGGAGCACATCATTTTCTACCTTTGTTCCCGATGCCTCCCCCATTGCTGCAGCAAATCCTTTCCGGCGACCGACGTGCATTGGCGCGCGCGATCACTATCGTGGAAAACGAGCTGGAAGGCGCATCGGAACTTTTAGCTTCGCTCGATCTTGAAAATGCCGCGCCGCTCGTAGGCATCACCGGTCCTCCCGGCGCAGGAAAGAGCACGCTCATCAGCATGCTGATCGGGCATCTCACCTCGCAGGGAAAAAAAGTTGCGGTCATCGCGGTGGATCCTACTTCGCCGTTCAACTTCGGCTCGCTGCTCGGCGACCGGCTGCGGATGTCGGAGCACTTTCTCAATCCGAATGTATTCATCCGCTCACTCGCCACGCGCGGTTCGCTCGGCGGCTTGTCGGCAAAAGCGATTGAAGTCAGCGACCTTGTTCGTGCGGCGGGTTTCGATTTCGTGATCATCGAGACCGTGGGCGTGGGACAATCCGAGGTGGAAATTGCCGGGATTGCGGACACGACGGTACTCGTGCTGGTGCCGGAATCGGGCGACGACGTGCAGGCGCTGAAATCCGGCGTGATGGAAATCGCTGATATTTTCGTCGTCAACAAAAGCGACCGGCCGGGTGCGAATACGTTCCTGAAAAACCTGGGACAGTTATTGCACGCAAGGCCCGGCAGCGCGTGGATCCCGAAGGTCGTCAAGACGGTGGCCAGCCGGAACGAAGGCGCGGAAAGCCTCATCGAAGCGATCGGGCAGCATCATGCGGAAGGACGCGGCAACGAACGAAAAGCGCTGCTCTACGCCGACAAAGCATGGCGGTTGATCCAGCAGGCGCGAATGAAAAACGTGAACCGCAACGCTTTGCTCAGCGAGATCCGGGAATCACTCGACCGCGGGAATTTCCAGCTTTATCGCTTTGTGCAAGGGAAGACGGAACAGTAGTTTGATTTTTAAAAATGGCGGACTATATTGCAGTGCATAACCCATGGAGTGTTTAATTATAGATGACGACGAGATTGCCCGCCGGGCAGTCCAGCATTGTGTAGCACGCACCGGCTTCCTGAACCTGGTCGCTTCCTGCGCGAGCGTGCCCGAAGCCCTGAAGGTGATCCACGACAAGAAAGTCGACGTGATCTTCCTCGACGTGGAAATGCCGGAAATGTCGGGCATCGACTTCCTCCGCACCTTCAAAGAAATTCCGCAGATCATCCTCATCACCGGCAAAAAAGAATACGCCGCCGAAGCCTTCGATTACGACGTCACCGATTTCCTGCTCAAGCCGATCGATTATGCGCGCTTCCTGAAAGCCGCGTTGAAAGCGCAGAGCATTCATGAAAACATGCAGGTGAAAGAGGACGAAGGAGAAGATGCGCTGTTCATCCGCAAAGAAGGCAACCGTCTCGTGCGACTTCCCGCCAAAGAGATCATCTGGGTGGAAGCGCTCGCCGACTACGTGAACATTTACACGAAAGACGGCCGCCACACCATCCTCGCCACGATGAAGTCGATCGAAGCCAAGCTGCCCGCGAAAGATTTCATCCGCATTCACCGTTCCTTCATCGTCCGCCTCGACCAGGTGCAGGAGATCGAAGAAAATTCGGTGATCCTTCCCGGCAAAGTGCTCCCGGTGAGCCGTTCGCACAAGGAAGATCTGTTCCGCCGGTTGAAACTGCTGTAAGGGTTGCGACGTTGCGGGTTGCAAGGTGCGCGTGTTGCGACGTTGAAGGATTTTCCATCAGAATATTGTGCATGCATAATATCTCCCCCGCAATTTCCGGCCGCATTTTCCGAATGCCCGGATAAACGAATGCCCGTTCTCTGCACCACATACGATTCATTCATCCGGCAGAAAATGCCGTTCGTCGTTTGTCAGGGTCTTCGTGTCGGTTTTCTGAGAAGCCATTCGAATTTCTCTTCATTTTTGCAGCAACCCCGATTTCTGCAGTCAGATAAAAGTGGAGAACATGAATGGAGCGGACTATAAAAATGCCCTGGCTGCACAAAAGCGGGAAATGCAGATCATGCTGATCCGTGAAAAGCACCCGGTCTATTTCGACTTTAACTTTTCACGTTACAGCGATCAGAAAATTGCCGAGATGTACAAAGTCCTTGTTGAAGAACAGCAAGGCGGAAAGGATACGGAGGCGCAGACAAAAGTGTAGGGGTTATGCTGTTTTGTGCTTCCGATAGAAGGGCGTCCCTGTGACGCCCTTTGCTTTTTAATGGGGACTTTCACCGGAGCTCGCTAACTTTAGCTGCACATGAAGTCGCTGTTCCCGCTTCTCTTCAACAAACGTTTCTTTTCCGAGCGGATCCTGCTCCTGGCGATGACCGGCGGAATGCTGCTCGACGGATTGCTGGGAACTGCTTTCCGCGAATGGTCTACTGAAGCCATCGTTCGCATCCTGATCAGCTTTCTCTCGGCCATCGCGCTCGTCTACACTTACCTCCCTTCCGCCAATCGCACCATCGTTCGCGTAACCGCTTACGCTACGATCGGCATCCTGGTCAGCTTCATTGCTTACCTCAACGTTCTTCACCAGTTCGATTTTGACAGCGCACTCACCTTTCTTGGCGCTTACGTCATCTGCAGCCTTTATTTCCGTTCAGTCCGCGAGCTGATCGCTTATCTCACGCTCGGGCTGATGACGGCGATTGTGGCGCTGGCGATGACGGATCATCCGCAGGTGACGGCCGAGCTGTTCGTGCTGCGCCTTTTCCTTGGCGGATTGCTCGTGCTCGGACTTTCATACGCAACGCGCCAGTTCCAGGAACAGCTCCAGCGTTTCAGCAAGCAGGTCGCTGAAGAGAACCGCACGTTGAACGAAACACAGAAAGCGCTCGAAGAACGGCTCACCAACGAACATTTGCTTGCGCTTGTCGCCAGCCGCGCGAATTCCGCCGTCATCATCAGCGACGCCAATGATCGCATCGAATGGGTGAACGCGGAATTCACCGAAATGACCGGTTATCCTTTCGAAGAAGTGCTCGGAAAAACGCCGGATTTTCTTCGTGGTCCGGAAACCGATCCGAAAGCGATCCGCCGCATCGAGGAGAAAAAAGCAAAGCTGCAGTCGTTCCACGAGATCATCCTGAATTATCGCAAGAACCGAAAGCCGGTCTGGACGCAGATGCATGTCACGCCGCTGCTCGATGCCAACGGAAAACTCGAGCGTTACATCACGCTGCAGGAAGACATCACGAATTTCAAAACGACGGAAGAAGAGTTGCGCAACAGCCGCGAACAGCTGAAGACGGCGCAGCGACAGGCGAAGATCGGCAGCTGGGAATGGACCGACGGCAGCGACTCGATCACCATCTCCGACCAGATGGCCAGCATGATCGGCATGGAAGGCTGGAAAGTAGCGCCGGTTGCAATCGTGATGGAGCGCGTGCATCCCGACGATCTCGAGATGTTGCGCAAATCGGTGCAGAACGGCTTGCGACGCACCTCTCCGTTCGAGATCGATTTTCGTTTGATCGTCCACGGAACGACGCGACACGTTTACCTCACGGGACAAGCCATCGGCAACAAGGCGAACGATCGCACCGAGAAGCTCACCGGCACGATGCAGGACATCACCGAGCGCAAAAAGATCGAAGAGGAAATGCAGATGGCGGAACGACAGTACCGCAGCCTCTTCGAACATTCGCAGCACATGATCTGCATGCACGATCTCGACGGCACGATCCTCAGCATCAACCCGGCCGGCGCGCATGCTGTCGGTTACGAGCCGGAAGAGATCATCGGGCGCAACATCCTTTCTTTCTTCTACTCCGGCGCCGAGCGCGATTTCCGGCAGTACATGACCACCATCCGCACCAAAGGCGACGCACAGGGATTGCTGCGGCTGCGCATTCGCGGCGGCACCACCGCGGTGTGGATGTACAGCAACGTATTGCTCACGGGCCCGCAGGGAAATCCGTTCGTGCTCAGCAGCAACGTCGAGATCACCAGCCGCCTCGAGATGGAACGCGAGCTGCGTCATGCGAAAAAAGCGGCGGAAGAAATGCTCGCCATCAAAGATCGTTTCGTCGCCAACATCAGCCACGAACTGCGCACACCGATGAACGCGATCGTCGGCTTCACCGAGCTGCTGATGAAAACGGAGCTCTCCACCGAACAACTCGAATACATCCAGGCCGTTCACATCGCCGGCAACAACCTGACGACGATGATCAACGACGTGCTCGACATCGCGAAGATCGAAGCGGGCAAGATCGAATTCGAAGCGAAAGCATTCTCCGTGCGCAACGTGATGTCCGACACACATCGCCTGCTCTCGCAACGCGCGGCGCAATCGCGGCTGAGCTTCACGTGGGAATGCGCGCCCAATGTGCCCACGTACGTGCTCGGCGACGAATTGCGTCTCACGCAGGTACTGATCAATCTCGTCGGCAACGCGGTGAAGTTTACGGAAAAAGGATTCGTGCAATTCTCCTGCACCGTAGCGCGTGAAAACGACGAAAGCCTCGAGCTCGAATTCCAGGTTGAAGATTCCGGCATCGGCATTCCCGCAGAAAAAATTCCGACCATTTTCGATCCGTTCATCCAGGGCAGCGCGGAATCCACGCGGAAATACGGCGGCTCCGGCTTAGGGCTCAGCATCGTGCGCGACCTTGCAGAATTGCAGGGTGGAACTGTTTCCGTGAAAAGCGCGGAAGGTATCGGCTCCACGTTCACCGTCGTTATCCCGTATAAAAAAGTCAGCGTGGAAGTCGTGCAGCAGGTGGAGCAGGCGCTCATTCCCGCTGAGGCGCCCGGCAACATCCGCGTGCTGCTCGTCGAAGACCAGCCGCTCAACCAGCAGCTGGCGAAAAAGCTCATCAGCGATTTCGGATTTTCCACCGAGCTCGCGCCGAACGGCAAACACGCGCTCGACCTGCTCCGCAATACCGAAACGAAGTTCGATGTCATCCTCATGGACGTGCAGATGCCCGAGCTCGACGGTTACGACACGACGAAGATCATTCGCACGAAGCTGCATCTCGAAACACCGATCATCGCACTCACGGCGCATTCTTCTTCGGGCGAACGCGAGAAATGCATCGCGATCGGCATGACGGATTATCTCGCGAAACCGTTCCGCGCGCAGGAGCTGTATTTCAAGATCGTCAGCGTACTGAAGAAACAACCTGCGCCGATGCCGGAACCTTCGATAGCTTCCGACGAGAACCCGCTGCGTGCGCTGGCGGCAGGCGATAAAAAATTCGAGCGGGAAATGCTGGAAGTGATGATCAAATCGCTGCCGGAAGACACGCACGCTGCCGTTGCCGCATTAGAAGAAAACAATCTCGCCGCCGTCAAAGCGATCGCGCACCGCATGAAATCTTCCGTAGCGCTGGCCGGCGAAAAACAGCTGGCGGAAAAACTGGATGAAATCGAAAAAGCCTGCGGGAACAACGACGCTTCATTGGCGAAACAACTCTTCGGCCCGATTCCCGCAAGCATCGACAAGCTGCTCGTGCGACTGAAGAGTGATTACGATTCGCTGGCGGAATAACAGAAAAAATAAAGGAATTAAACCTCGAAGGTTTTTGAAACCTTCGAGGTTTAATTCCTTTATTTTTTCTTCGCTTACTTCGGACCGTTCCGGATCAATTGTATAAATCCTTTTTCTCCTTTGATCACGTCGTTCGTTTCCGTCACGTGCGCCACGTAGTAATACACGCCGTCCGTTACCGGTTTGCCGTTCGCCATGTACGTGCCGTCCCAATAACCATCGACCTGGTCGTATTCATACACTAGCACGCCCCAGCGATCGTAGATCCACACATGCACGCCGAGCGCATACGGGCGGTAGAGCGACCACGTATCGTTCGTGCCGTCACCATTCGGCGTAAACACGTTCGGCGTCAGCGGCACGCATTCGACCGCGCTTACGTTGATCTGCGTTACAGTGCTGCGGCAAATACCGTCGTTGGTTTGAATGTAGAAGGCGGTGTCCTGGTAGATCGGCTGCGTCTGGAACGAAGCGCCGCTGCCGAGCAACGTCGTTAACGCCATCGAAGAATACCAGTTGAGCGTCGGCGTTCCGGATGCGGTGAGCAGCACCGGCAACCCGATGCACACGTTCGTATCACTGACGAACGGCGCCTGCAGCGTATTCGGCGTGAAGTTCACCTGGATGGAATCGTACGCGGCGCAACCGCCGGAGTCGGCTGTCGTGAGGTAATACATGCCGTCGGTGTACACGTAAAGCTGCTGCGCGGAACTGTTGCCCGGCTGCCAGTTGTAGCTGTCGAGACCGGCATTCGCACCGAGCAGGATCGAATCGCCTTCGCAAACCGTCGTCGCAGAAAGCGGCGTGATCACGGCGGTGACCGTCGTCGGCAGGATGGTGACGGAAACTGTCGTCGGGATGTTGCAGGCCTGCACCGTGCAGCTGTACGTTCCCGGCTGCGTGATGATCTGCGTGAGCGAGCTGCCGCTCAACGGCGGTAACCACTGCACAGTAGTGTTGCCGCTCGCGAGCAGCGTCAGCGTTACGGAATCACCGGGACAAATGACCTGCGCCGGTGAAGCGACGATCGACGGCGTGTTGTATTGCTGCAGCGTCACGGAATTCGACACGAGCTGGCATCCCGCCGGATCCGTCACAATGCAATAATAAACGCCCGGCGCATCGGCGTAAATCGTATTCGTATTTCCCCCGACCGGCCCGTTCGGCCCCTGCCACACAAACGTTCCGCTTCCTGTGGATAGCAGCTGCACGGAGTCGCCCGGACAAATCACGCCGTCGGAAGGCAGCATCGTCACTACCGGTTGCGGACGAAGGAGCACCGTCACGGATTCGAAACCGGTGTTGATCGTCGTGCAGCCGAAGCCGTTCGTCAGCGTATCACTCGTCTGAACAGAATACAAACCCGGCTGCGAAACGTAAATCGTGTCGTTCGATTCCTGCGTGCTCCAGGCGTAATAGTTTCCTCCCGTTACAACAAGCATTGCCGAATCGCCCGGACAAATGAGCGTATCACCGGTGATCGTGAGAATAATCGGCGCCGACGGTGGCGCCGGCAGCACTTCGAAATAATACGAGTGATTGAAAATAGTCGTGTCGTTCCCGCAGGTACTTTGTCGTATGATCATTTCCTGCACCGTATACCAACCGGTCTGGTGAACGAGCGCCGTCGTGATCTGGTAAGCGAAATTGACGCAATCGGTATACGGAAGGATCGTTGCGTTGCCCGACGGCGTGATCGTCCAGAGGATCGTATAAACGTTGTCGATGCATTGCATGTTCGCATTCGGGTTGGAAAGCGAATCGAACGGGAAGAAATACGTCGGCGTTCCGTCGCAGAAACGAAGGCTGTCGTTGCGGTCGGAATCGCTGAGACAAACCAGCCCGGGCACCAGCGGTTCGAGCGGATGATCGAGCGTTACGCTCACGTTGTTAACGTTCGTGCAACCGTTCGCGTCGGTGACGAGAAATGAATACACGCCGCTCGAATCGACGACCACGGGGTTTTGCGAAGTGCCTGCCGGACCAAAGATCGGCCCCAGCCAGACGTGCGAATTGTTGCCGAAGCCGCCGCCGGTAAGCGTCACGGAATCTGCGCACAGCACGATCGCTTGTGTAACGGTAGCGTTGTTGTTGACGACGACATCATCGCTGATCGTCGGCACGGGCGGCGGCGGGTTAATGTGCGCGTAGATCGTGTCCTGCTCCGTGTAACAGCCATCGGCGGAAGTGATCGTTACCGAATAATAACCGCTGGTCGTCGCCGAGAGAAAATCCGACGTGCTGCCGTTCGACCAGAGATAGGTGAAGTCGGGGCCGATACTGTTCGTCGGAGAATAAAGCGACGTTTGTGTGGCCGCAAAAAGAAAAACGAAGTTGCAGCCCTGCGCCGTATCGCCGTAACAATCGTAGTCGAGACCATCGTATTTGTGAATGCAGAGATCCACGATCGGCGTTGCGCAACCGGAACCGCTGCGCCAGTAAAAATCATAAGGCAATCGCGCAGGATCGATCGGGTTGCCGACGAAAATATCGCTGTTGCCGGAAGAATTCATCATGGCGAATTTTCCGTAGTCCGGATCGTTGCAATACGCGCCGTTCGCCGCATCGTTGTTCAGCGTCATGCCGTATTGCGTAAACGAAGGATAACCGTAAAACGCAAGATCGACCGGCACGAACAACGCCTGGATATACGAACCGGCGAGATGCGGATTTCCTGATCCATCGACAGCAATGCCGTTGCACGACTGATCTTTTTTCCCGCCGAGCTGCCGGCTCATGCTCCACGCGCCGGAGCCCGCGCTGTATTTTCCTTCGAACGAATCCCAATAGCCCGTGCTGTTGAAAATACCCGCGCCGTAACGATCGCTGTAGCTGTCGAACGTGCACTTGAAATTTCCCGCGATAAAACAGTCCGTCGTATTCGCGGAAATACTTTTCGACGTCAATGGCGAATCCGAGCTTTCGGAAACAGCCCACGTCAATGCGCCGGAGCCGTCGTATTTCGCAATGAAAATGCGGTTGCTGTACGTTCCGGAAAGCGTCGTGTTCGGCGGGCCGTAAAACGTGAGCGTTCCCTGGAAATCGCCGGTGAGGAAAATTTCACCGTTCGCATTGCAGGCGATGGAATTCGAAATGTTCACCGAGCCGCCGCCGATCCTGCGGAACCAAACCTCGTTGCCCGACGGATCGTATTTCACGAGAAAAATCGCATTGAGCATGTTGTTGTTGTGCACAACGTCGAACGTGATCGTATCGGAGAATTGGCCGGTGACGTAAATGTTGCCCGAAGGATCGCAATCGACATCGATGCCGCGATCAGTTTGCGGGGCCGAACCTTTTTTCGCCCAGAGAAAATTTCCGTTCGCGTCGAGCTTCGTCGTGAAGACGTCCGTTGATCCGTTCTGGCTGGTGAGCGTGGTGCTGCCGAACGTCGCCGTGCCTGCAAATTCTCCCGTGACAATAACGTTGCCGGCATTGTCGACAGTAATGCCGTTGCCGATATCCGAACCGGTTCCGCCACAGCTTTTCACCCACTGGCAAACGCCGGACGTGTTGTACTTCGCGATGAACGCATCCTGCAATCCCGACGAAGTTACGTTCAGGCTGCCGAACGTTGCGGTGGTGTAAAAGAATCCCGTGATGTAGCTGTTGCCCGCCGCATCCGTCTTCACCGACAACGCACGATCGGAGTTGCTGC
>CAMLEF010000141.1 GCA_946478675.1 uncultured Flavobacteriales bacterium
AGGTCGTTGGGGTGAATGGCGTCGAGGAAAAGCTTGAAAATGCCGGGGAAAGTGCCGTTGTATTCGGGAATGACCAGGATGAATTTCTGTACCGGGCGAATAAAGGTATCGAGCAATTGATTGAACGCAGCGGGCTGCCGGTCAGACAGGTAGCTGAAGGCGAAATCCTGCGGCAGGTCTTCCAGCGAGAGCAGGCGGTGCGGGATGTCCAGCTCGCCGAGGATGCCGCTGTAGGTTTGGGCGACTTTGCGTGTATTGCTGCCGGGACGGTTGGTTCCGGAAATGAGCGTGACCATCAGGTTTTTAGCGTTTAAAGAGGCCGTTGTTCAAAATTCGTCGCGGTTTCAGGGCGCTTTCACGGGGCGTCCTACGCACAAATTCGCTACTTTCGAACGAAATTTTGAAGGGGCAGGAACGGCCTTGCGAAGTAACGGAATTTACGCTTCTGAGCCCCTGTCTACCGCCATTTAAGCCATTATGAAGATCACCTATTACGGTCATTCCTGTTTCGGCGTGGAAATCAAGGGGAAGCATATCCTTTTCGACCCTTACATCTCCCCCAACCCGCTGGCCGCATCGATCGATATCAACGCCATCCCGGCCGATTAGATCCTGCAGTCGCACGGGCACGGTGACCACATTGCCGATACCATTCCGATCGCACAGCGCACGGGAGCAACCGTCGTAGGCGCGTTCGAAGTGACGGAATGGCTGAAAAAGCACGGCGTCGAAAACACGCACCCGATGAACATCGGCGGAAAATGGAAATTCGATTTCGGCAATGTAAAATGCGTTCATGCCGCGCACTCCAGCTCCATGCCCGACGGCAGCTACGGCGGTTCCCCGCTGGGCTTCATCGTGGAAACGGACGAAGCCAACTTCTATTACGCCGGCGATACGGCGCTCACCTACGACATGAAGCTCATCGGTGATTACCGTCGCATCAATTTCGCGTTCCTGCCGATCGGCGACAACTTCACAATGGGCGTGGACAATGCGCTGATCGCAACGGACTTCATCAATTGCGGCGACGTGATCGGGATGCATTACGATACATTCGGGTATATCAGGATCGACCATGCCGATGCCGAACGGAAATTTTCGCGCTCCGGCAAAAAGCTTACGCTGATGCAGATCGGCGAAACGATCGAAAAATAACAGTAACGAAATTTGCGCCGGGCACGTTCAACCGGAACAACATAAATGGGAAAAATCATTTCAGTAGCGAACCAGAAGGGCGGCGTCGGTAAAACGACCACCGCCATTAACCTCGCCGCCAGTTTCGCGGTCCTGGAATACCGCACCCTGCTCGTCGACGCCGACCCGCAGGCCAACTCCACTTCCGGCGTCGGTTTCGACCCCAAAAACGTCAAGACCAGCATTTACGAATGCATCATCGAGGGAAAGGATCCGAAGGACATCATCCTGCAGACGACTACGCCTAACCTCGACCTGCTCCCGGCGCACATCGACCTCGTCGGCGCGGAGATCGAAATGATCAACCTGCCGAACCGCGAAAAAATGATGCGCCACGCCTTGGCGAAAGTAAAAGACCAGTACGACTTCATCGTCGTCGACTGCTCCCCTTCGCTCGGCCTCGTCACCGTCAACGCGCTTTCCGCTTCGGATTCCGTGATCATCCCCGTGCAGTGTGAATACTTCGCGCTGGAAGGTCTCGGCAAGCTGCTCAATACGATCAAGATCGTGCAGGGCCGCCTGAACCCCGAGCTTGCGATCGAAGGCATCCTGCTGACGATGTACGACATCCGCCTCCGCCTCAGCAACCAGGTGGTGGAAGAAGTCAAAACGCATTTCCAGTCGATGGTATTCGATACGATCATCCAGCGCAACACCAAGCTGGGTGAAGCCCCGAGCTTCGGCGAAACGATCATCATGCATGACGCGACGAGCAAAGGCGCCATCAACTACCTCAACCTCGCCCGCGAGATCCTGCAAAAGAACAACATGACGCGCCTGAGCGACGAAGAAAAGATCATCAACATCACCCAGGATAAAAATTAATTCCGGAGAGACTCCGGAATTCGAAGAAGAAGGGTCGGCCTCCCGATGGCTATCGGGAGGTCAGCCCCTATCATCTCCCTCCGGGAGAATCATCTCCGGAACGGAGTAAAAAAGAAGAAGAAAGAAGATGAGCACCAAACGCAACGCACTCGGAAAAGGCCTCAGCGCCCTTCTTGAAAACGCCAACACCGACATCACGAGCAACCAGCGTCTCGCTGCAGAGCCCGGCGCTGTTGTAGGAGCGGTTTCCAACATCCCCGTTTCGCAGATCGAAGCGAACCCGTTCCAGCCGCGCACGCACTTCGAAGAGCAGGCGCTGCAGGAGCTGGCGGATTCCATCAAGCAGCACGGCATCATCCAGCCCGTGACGGTGCGCAAGATGGGTTACGACCGTTTCCAGCTCATCTCTGGTGAACGCCGCTTCCGCGCTTCCCAGCTCGCCGGCCTCGAGACCATTCCCGCGTACGTGCGCATCGCCAACGACCAGTCGATGCTCGAGATGGCGCTCGTGGAAAACATCCAGCGCGAAAACCTCGACGCCATCGAGATCGCCATCAGCTACAAGCGCCTCATCGACGAGTGCAGCCTCACGCAGGAACAGCTCAGCGAAAAAGTCAGCAAGCAGCGCTCGACGGTGACGAACTACCTCCGCCTGCTCAAGCTGCCGCCGGTTGTTCAGCTCGGCATCCGCGAGAAGAAAATTTCCATGGGCCACGCCCGCGCGCTCATCAACGTCGAAAAACAGAACGACATGGAAGAGCTTTACCACCGCATCATGGAAGAAGATCTTTCCGTGCGCGAAGTGGAAGAGCTCGCCCGCGACGTCAAGAAGATCGAGCCCCGCATCAAGCATAAAAACCTTACCGGCGATCTCGACGATAAGTTCCGCGACAAAGTGAAAAGTCTTTCGAAGCAATACAATTCGAAGATCGAGCTGAAGAGCAACACGCAGGGACAAGGCAAGCTCATCATCCCGTTCTCGAATGAAGAAGACCTCGAGCGTCTTCTCGACGCGCTGGACATTTAAACGAAAATTTCAAATGATTTCGATCCTGGAATGTCAACCGATGTTCCGGGATTTTTTTTACCCGTTTGCAATCCTGCATTAACGCTTTTTTACAGGACGAAATTGGCCGATCGCGGCGGAAGAAGTAATTTCAGCACCGCAATGAGAACGCGGCTGCTGCTTCTTTCTTTCTTTTTTCTCGCAGGAATTTTTCTTCCGCAATCGTCATCCGCGCGCGTGCTCGTCGGGCTGCGCTACCGCGTGCTGAATGAGCTGCCCGCTTTTCCGAAAGACACGATTGTCATCGACCAATCGAAAGAAAAGTCGCCGAAGAAAGCTGCGATCATGAGCGCCTGCCTTCCGGGGCTCGGACAAGTCTACAACGGCCGCAAAGCGTATTGGAAAGTACCCGTCATCTACGCGGGCTTCGGCGGATTGATCTACGGTTTTTCCTGGAACCAGTCGCTGTTCAAAACCTACCGCACCGCGCTGCGCCTTCGCTACGACAACGATCCGACTACGATTGATGATTACCCGGCCTACTCCGATAACGATCTCGTTACGCTCAAGAATTATTACCAGCGTTACCGCGACCTCTGCGTGATCGGAATGGCGGCGTTGTACACGTTGCAGATCCTCGACGCGGTGGTCGATGCGCATCTTTCTTCCTTCGATGTGAGCGACGATCTTTCATTGCAGGTTTCGCCGGCGATAGCTCCTTCAGCGTTCGGCGTAACCACGATGGTCGGTCTTCGTCTTTCCTTCCGATGAGACGACGCTCCTGTTTTTTCTGCATCGTCCTTTTCATTTCAGCACTAGGTTGTTCGGCTCCGTCTGCCAAAGTGCGAAAGGACAGCGCAGTGACGGACACTCCGAAAGTTACTGTTGTTGTACCTGATCAACCCGCCGTTGTGGTGCAGGAACCTGTGCCTTATCAAACGGCATTGGGCATCTATTTCGTCATGGATGAAAAATATTCCGGAGATGCCGACACTTCGCATTTCGACGAATGGCTCGCGACAAAACTGGAAACGATCGATCACACGGGCCAGGCTGGGATCGGCTTGTACGGCGGCGGACCGAATAATTCCGAATGGAATCCGGCCAATGATCTTTTCGTCGTTGCCACTTTCGCTGATGCTACGGTGCCGCCTTCACTGAAAGTTTTCATCAACGATAAATCTTATGGAAAAGCGCACTGGCATTTTCATGCATCGCCGACCGGCAAGGGCGTGCTCGCCTGGTTCATCCTGCCGGAATCGTATTGGTCGTCGCATTTGCGGAAGGTTACTTATGCGGAAGAAAAAGAACTGTGGCCGGATTCTGCCGCGTTCTATTTTTCTCCCGATCCTGCAGAGCTCATCTCCATACGCGTCGAGTCGAAGCAGGTAAAACTGAAAGGCTACTTCCGCGCTGCCTTCGGTGAATGATTGTTGAGCCCTCTCCCGCAAGCGTATTCCGAAAAAATTTCCGCTTTGTGATACAGGTATTTTTGTTTCACCGGAATTTTTCTAACTTGCTTTTCGAAACAACCGCTTTGCCACCGCCCCGCTAGGTCCGGTAAATGCAGGTACAAAAACCTGTTACCATGAACCAGGCAGAATTCCAGGCCTTCCGCGAGATCGCCATCGACCACCAGGACCGCGGCGTTGAACACCACCACATCGAAGCCACGCTCACCAGCAAAGGCGCACATCCCGAAGCCATCAAAGAAATTCTCCGCGAGATCAAAACGATGGAGCTCATCCGCCGAAAAAAACGCGGCTTCAAGCTCGTACTCGCCGGTTCGCTTTTCCTCGTGTTCGGATTCCTCATTACGCTGGCGCTCTTCCACACGTCCGTCTCCATCAGCTATTCCATGTACGGCCTCACCACCCTCGGCGTCGTCCTGCTGCTCTGGGGAATGGTCGACATCATGGGATGGTAGAGAGTTCGGAGTTTTGAGTATGGAGTTCGGAGCGGGAAGCGGTAGCCATGAGCGCTTAAGTGCCCTTAAGTGTCTCAAGTGGTCCCCCGAATCTCCCCATCTTTGCAGAAAGCCACTCCATGACTGCTATTCCCGAACAGCTCCGCTATCCCATCGGAAAGTGGAACCGCCCGGAACATTTCGATCCTTCCGCACTTCCTGCGCAGATCAACATCCTCCGGAATTTTTCTGCGAAGCTCGCTGCTGCTGTTGCTGCCCTCGACGACAAGCAACTCGATACGCCGTATCGTCCCGAAGGCTGGACCGTGCGGCAGGTCGTGCATCATTGCGGCGACAGCCATGCGAATGCGCTCATCCGTTTCAAGCTCGCGCTCACCGAAGAGCTGCCGACGATCAAACCGTATCTCGAAGATCGTTGGGCGGAACTGGCAGACGGAAAATCGATCCCGGTGCAACCTTCGCTTCTGCTGTTGGAGGGATTGCATGCGCGATGGACGGTATTGCTGCAATCGCTGGAAGAACCGCAGTGGCAACGTGGTTTCATTCATCCCGAGCACGGACGCGAATTGAAATTGTTCCAGGTGCTTTCACTGTATGCGTGGCATTGCGATCATCACCTCGCGCACATCATAGAGCTTAAGAAGCGTGAAGGCTGGTAACCAAGCGGGAAGCAAGCGCGCTTAAGTGCTCTCAAGTGTCTCAAGTGGTTTTCTCTAACCGCTCATGCCAGCACGCACCTCTCCTGCAACATTCAAAATGTAACTTTCCTTCCCGACTGCATTATTCGGAATGAACTACATTTGTACACCCATGCGCCGGCTACTCCCTTTCCTGCTTTCCCTCTGCGTTCTTGCTTCGTGCACGGACGAACCGAAATCCAAAACCGGAACCGACACCCTGAAGCCGGGCAATGACACAACGGCCGTTCGCGATTCGGTGAATGACACGACAGCGACGAACAACACGCCGAAATACGATTGCTCCGTTTTGCGTCGCCGCATTCCCGATGAAAAACAGGAAGCCGCCATCCAGCGCGATTTGAACGAGCTGCGCCACTGCGGCATCGACAGCTTCGATTTTCTCTACATCGTTCCGAATTTATTTCCCGGCTACGTCAGCGAAAACCACATCCAGGGCCGCGATACGGTGACGTACGGCGACTTCCTGAAGCACCTCAACGAATTCCGCAACACCACTGCTTACGCGCAACTTCACGATCGCGTCAGCACACTCGACAGCCTGCGCAGCGTTCCCTACGAGCCGAAAAAGCTTTACACGATGAAACCCGTGCTCGGCCGTCTCGGCTTCAGCGAACCCGAATGGGAAATGTTCCAGGGTTTCGCGCGCACCTACCCGCTCCCGAAAAAACAAATCTTCACCTGGGGCGACCTCCTCGACGCGTTCGAGAAATACAATTCTTCGCACTGATCATGTCACGATTTCTATTCCTGCTGCTTCTTCCCTTCGCGCTGCTGTCGTGCAGCGGCAACGGCCCCGCCCAACAGAACACGAACGAATCCGATCCGTTCCGCGAAAAAGTGCTGCGCCTGCAACATTCGGGCTTCCTGAAAAAATTCTCCGCACGCGAGCTCGATTCGCTCATCCCGATCTACAAAAAAGATTCGCTGAACGGATTGAAAGAGATGCTCGTGAAAAGCGGCGACATCTTCACGATCGACATCACGCTCGGCAATCTTGCACCGCACGAGAAGTATGCGCAGATGTGCAAAGAAGTCGAGACGCACGTACCTGAGCTCGCTTCCGAATCGGTTGCTTTCGATTATCTCCCGGAAGATCCCGGCGACAAAGACACCGGCTGGGTGCTGATGACGATGCGCACCAAAGACCAGGTGTACCGCAACAAGCTTTATTTCATGAAGAACTACCCGATCGATGAAACGTTCGGTGAGATCTACAACACGCGCTTGTCGGCGGAGAACAAAGATTTCCGTTTGTATCTCGTCACTTTCATCTGCACCGAATGCACCGATCCGATGAACGATTCTAAAATCAAAACGGATTTTCAGCGTGTCGGCTTGTTCCGCATGAACAAGGCGCAGGCGGATTCGCTGCAGCAAATGGAAGGCCTGGCGCTCGAGCCGGAAGATGAATTTGCGCTGCTCACGCCGGCAGCGAAAGTGGCGTTCATCAAAAAATTCGAAACGAGCGGCATCCTGATGAAAAAAGACAGCAGCTGGTATCCGTACAGCCGCGAGAACATTTACAACAACACGGTGTACGGCGAAGAGCACTTTTACAATTTCCTCGATTCGGTTTTCTTCACCGCCAATTTCGATACGGTGAACCCGTACAATCCGTACGAAGACGTGCTGCACGGCCTTGCAAAAATTTCCCGCGGCAACTTCCATCCTTCCGGCATTTCCGACGAGATCATCAATCAAACCGTGCGCACTGTGCGCTTTACGCTGAACGGGAAAGTGTACGAAGCCGATTACGAAGAGCATCCCGGCATTCTGGATCCGTCGGTCATCGATAACGTGAACGCTGCGCTGGCGGAGCAAAAAATTCCCGGTGCGTTTTATTCCGTATACACGCGCGGCAGCATCTGCCTGGTCGTTTACCTGCCGGATGAAAGCGTCGAAAAAGCAAAAGCTTCGGGACTGTTCAGCGAATTCCAGAAAGGCGCTTCGCAGGTGCTGAAGGATATGTATTCGCATTCACCGGCGATGTAATTATGCTAATCAGGAAGCGTAACAGTAAAAAGCATTGAACATGAAACGCTGCTTCTTTTCTTTTGCCTTCCTGCTTTTTGTTTTGTCGCTCAGCGCCCGCACCCGCGAAGAAGCGCAACAACAACTCGCCGCGCAACAGGAATATTTCGATCTCAGCAATTCCGAAAATAAACGCATCACTGCTTCCTGCATCGTGCATGCCGCTTCTGAAAACGATGTCGAGCTCGTACAACTTTATCTCGATGCAGGAACACCGGTGAACCTGAAGAATAAATACGGCCTCACCGCGCTCATCGTAGCAGCGCAGCATCATTTCTCACCGCTCGTCAACCTGCTGCTTTCGAAAGACGCCGATCCGAATACAGCCGACAACGGCGGAAGAACGCCTTTGCATGAAGCGCTCGATCTTCCCTATTATTTTACGATGAGCGACTTCACGCAGCCGTACACATATGACGTCTCCACGAAGACCATTGCACAGTACCTGCTCAATAAAAATGCGAACGTCAATGCGCCCGACAATTCCGGTGTGACGCCGCTGATGATCGCCGCAAAATCCGGCAACGCGGAGGTGATCGCTTTGCTGGTGCGACATGGCGGCGATGCTTCCCTGCTGGATGCAGAAGGCAAAAACGCGTTCGGCTACGCGCAGGGAAAACCGGCTATCTCCGCACTGATGCAGGCAAAGCTCAGCGCTTCGCAACGCGCGCAACTCATCGCGTGGAAATTCTCGCGGTGGTCGGGTGCAATCGCTTTGCTGCTGATGCTCGTCGCATTCTTCCTCGCACGCAGCGCACGCAAAGGACGCATGGCGAAACAAGCCGTCTCATTTGCTGCCGACAATAAAAAACTTCCGCGCCTGCTGCCGTTGAAATGCGAAAGCTGCGGCAGCGGTCTCGCGATCAAACCCGGCGCAAAAAATTGTCCCGTCTGCAACGCCGCCATTAACGTCCCTTCCGATTATGAAGCGACGCTCGAATTGCGGGAGCAGGCCGCACGCCGTTTGTACAAAGCCGAACGCGCCTGCCGGAAAGCTTCGTTCCTCTCGGCAGGAGCACTGCGCGCGATCATCTGGCTGCTGGCGTTCCTGTTGCCGGCCATCACCATCTTCGGATATGCAGGCACGCTCGGACAAATGATGTACGGCTTTGAAGAAGGCTGGTGGATTTTCCGCATGGGAACGAAACCCGACATCTGGATCTTCTGGACGCTGCTCGGAAGTGTCGTCGCCGGCGCAGGACTTTTTTACTACGCGTCTTTCCTCGGAAAAGTACACCGCTCGATTCCCGTGCTGCCGCGTCTCGGGAAATCCGCAGGCAAAGCGGAACTTTCCTCCTGCAGCAATTGCGGCGGAACCGTCAGCTTCGAAGCGGGATCGATGGTGGCTGCGTGCAACTACTGCGGATCGGAAACCTTGCGCACCGACGTCATGCGCGACAATCGTGCGATCGCTGCGAAAGAATCGGGCGCTGCCGGAAATTCACTGAGCGTGGCGATGCAACGACTCACGCAGCTGCAACAGCAAACCTGGGGCGCGCTGCAACGTCCGCTGTGGGGATTGGTGGCGCTGCTCGCCGCTACGTCACTCTGGGCGATCTGGGGATTTTTGCAATTCGATGCGCTGCTGTCGATCGGCTGGTTCGCGATGATTCCCGCGATGCTGTTCCTCGCGTATGCGTTCGGCAAATCGTTCCGGATGAATTTCTGGCTGCAGGCGCTGCTGCTCTGCGGCGCAATGGCATTCTTCGCGTGGGCGGCGCTGCTCGCGGGATTGGTGGGTGCGGCAGTCGGCATCATCGTGCTTTCCGTGCTGCTGCCGGTGATGCTCATCTTCCTGAAAGTTTTCTCAGAGAAGTAGGCGCAAACTTACCGCAGCGTTTTTTTCATTGACATCCGTCAACGTTTCCTCTGTTTATTTCAGAAAATTTATCGCGGATCGTCGTCATTGAAAAATCACGAAGACGATTCGTGTCTACTTTTGCACGCGCCCCTTTTTCATTGTCCCGCTCAAAATGGAAAAGACAAATATTCTCAATAACGGCATCCCGGTTTCTGTTTCGATGAACCCGCTCCTGGAAGCCGAACGTTTCCAGCCGCGTGTGCAGCCGGATAAAAAACGTATTCTCTACATCTCGCTGCTCGCCGTAGTCACCGCTGCTGTCGTAGCGCTCATCGCGCGCTTTCTCGTCTATCTCATTTCTTTCTTCACGAACATTTCCTTCTTCGGAAAATTTACGATCGAAGAAAGCAGTCCCGCGCACCATCACCTCGGGCCGCTCGTTATCATTGTTCCGGTCATCGGCGGCATCATCGTCGGGCTCATGGCGTATTACGGCTCGCGCGCCATCCGCGGGCACGGCATTCCCGAAGCGATGGAGCAAATTCTCACGAACAAAAGCCGCATCAAACCTTCGATCACGTATCTCAAGCCACTGTCTGCTGCGATCTCCATCGGCACCGGCGGACCTTTCGGCGCAGAAGGACCGATCATCGCTACCGGCGGCGCGCTCGGCTCTACGTTAGGACAATTGCTCAGCATCACGCACAACGAACGCAAAGTGCTGCTTGCTGCAGGCGCCACCGCGGGCATGTCGGCGATCTTCAACAGCCCGATCGCCGCCACGTTCCTCGCGATCGAATTGCTGCTGTTCGAATTTTCTCCGCGCTCAATCATCCCGGTGATCCTCGCGTGCATCACGGGCGCAGCAGGACATCATTTGCTTTTCGGCAACGGGCCGGTGTTTGAAATGGCAGCGCCCGGCGAGTTCTCCGGCGTAGCAACGCTCACCTATCTCGGCATCGGGCTGCTGCTCGGCGTGCTGGCGGCAGGAATCACGAAGCTCGTTTATTTCATCTAAGACGCAGTTGAAAGATAGCCGGTACACTGGATGTGCTGGCCGGCCATCGGTCGACTTGCCGTCGGCGTTAC
>CAMLEF010000142.1 GCA_946478675.1 uncultured Flavobacteriales bacterium
AACTTCGACAAGTTCGAGAACATGTACGTCGGCCTCTCGTTCCCGGTGCCGATCGGCGAGCATTTCATGATGGAGAACCAGCTGAATTATTACATCAACCGTTTCAAATCGTTCGTTTACGGTTCGCCGGTCGACAACCAGAGCCGGTCGTTCAATGCCAGCACGAACCTCACGCTGACGCTGAAAGGCAACTGGAAAATCCAGGCGTGGGGCTGGTACCGTTCCGCGATGGCGTACGGCATTTTCGATTTCCGCCCGATCGGTGGCGTTGGTGGCGGCATTACCAAAATGATGCTCGACAACCGGCTGATGCTGAACGTAAGCATGTACGATATTTTCCGCACGAATACGTTTCACACGCACATCGAATTCCAGGGCCAGCACGTCGACTTCAAAACGATCCCGGAATCACCGTCGGTGTACTTTGGTTTCCGTTACAGCTTCGGCAAAACAAAAGCCGCGAAGAAATCCGAATACGATGGCGGCGCAGGAGATCTGCAGGACCGAACGAAAAAGTAATGTGCTAATGTGCTAATGAGGCAATGTGCTAATGCACACAAGCCATCCCGCAAAAGCAAACCGCAATGGCGCAAAGACGCAAAGTTGCAAGTGAAGCTTTGCGTCTTTGCAGTTTCAAAAAAATTTTCCGCAGCCTGCGGAAATTCCCAGCAGCACCGAAACATTAGCACATTAACCCATTAGCACATTAGCACATTAGCACATTGCCGCCCGCTCATCATCGATTGCTGCCGCTCGCAACACGTTAACATTCCTGAAAGGTTTCATGCGTTCCTGTCATCAGCGAAAAACGCGCCGTTACTGCGTTTGCGCGCCGTTTGTATAAAACAAGGTTAACGCCTGTAACGTCTTCTCAATTTTGTTCGTCAAAGCATCACACAAAAAAATGCTGCTATGCGAACTTTATTGATTGCGATTTTTTCTTTCTCTGTTTTTCTTCTGCACGCCGGCGGAACGGTGAGCGGAAAAGTCAGCGGGCCGGATCAACAGCCGGCGGAGTTTGCGGTGGTCACGTTGCTGAACGCCTCCGACTCTTCGCTGGTAAAAGGCGCGATTACGACAGCCGACGGCGCGTTTCTCCTGGAAAATCTTCCTTCGGGAAATTTCCTGCTGACGGTTTCGATGACGGGTTTTTCGAAAAAATGGGAAGGACCGTTTACGCTTTCGGAAAACCAGCAGCTGGAATTGCCGGCGCTGACGCTGGAAACTTCGAAGGAAATGAACGCCGTTACGATCACTTCGGCGCAACCGTTGTTCGTGCAGAAGCCGGGCATGCTGGTGATGAACGTCGAGAACAGTCCCGTGCGGATGAGCGGCACCGCATTCGACCTGCTGAAAAAAGCGCCGGGCGTTTTCGTCGACCAGAATTCGAATATCTCGCTGAAAGGAAAAGCCGGTGTGCAGGTTTATGTCGACGGGAAAAACACTTTCCTCAACGGCGAGCAGCTGGCGAATTACCTGCAGACGATCCCGGCGAGCGACGTCGTTCGTGTTGAGATCATTTCCAATCCTTCCGCGAAATACGACGCCGAAGGAAATGCCGGTGTGATCAACATCATCACACAGAAAGGCTCGCGGCAGGGATGGAACGGTTCGGTGTATGGTGGTTGTACGCAAGGCAAGCTGACGCGCAGCTTCACCGGCGTGAGCTTCAACTACGGCAAACCGAAATACAATATCTACGGCAAATACGATTTCGGAACGCCGTGGCGCATCGAAGACCACAACATCAAAAAGTCGATCAACTACGAAAACAACACTTCGTATTTCACGCAGCGCACGCTCATCACGCTCAACCCGGTTGTCAACACAGCGCGCGTCGGCATCGATTTTACACCGAATGCGAATACGACGTGGGGACTGCGCGTGGACGGTTCGCGCGACGTAGAAAAGATCCGCACCAGCAACGAGTCGATCATTACGCAGGGCGCCGACACGGTGCGGCTCACGCAGGAAAACAAGCTGCACGGCCGTTTCAGCAACCTCGGCGGCGGCGCGTACTTCCGTCACACGATCGACACGCTCGGCCAGGAATTTTCCGCGAGCGCCGATTACCTGCTGTATTACGATCGCACGAACGAAACGTACGACCTGAATTTCACCGACCCGAACAGCAATTACGTCGCGCCGGCCCAACAGCGCAGCAGCTCGTCGAACGACATCCCGATTTACGTCGGGCAGGTTGATTACACGAAACCGTTCGGCAAAAAGTTCAAGCTGGAAACCGGCGTAAAAAGCAGTTACGTGGAAACGAAAAATGCGCTGCTCTTCGAGATCCTGACCGGCAGCAGCTGGGGCAAAGACACGACGCGCAGCAATACGTTTACGTACAAAGAGCAGATCAACGCGGCGTATGTCAACGGATCGCTTTCGCTCGACAAATGGGAGATCATGGCGGGGCTTCGCGCGGAGCAGACGAATTCCGACGGCATTTCCCCGACGATGAACCAGGAAGTGAAACGTTCGTACCTCGAATTTTTCCCGAGCCTGTTCATCACGCAAAAGATCAACCGCAAGAACACGCTGAACTATTCGTTCTCACGACGCATCAACCGCCCGGATTACGAATCGCTGAACCCGTTCCTGTTTTATCTCGACCAGTTCACTTACAAAGCGGGCAACCCGTTCCTGCAACCGGAGATCGCGTGGAATGCGGAAGCCAGCTACGGCTACAACGATTTCCTGTTCCTCGAAGCGTCCGTAAGCCGTCGCACGCAGGCGATGACCGACATCTCGCGGCAGGTCGATTCCACCGCCATCATTTATCAAACGACGGTCAACCTCAACACGGTCGACATGGCGTACATCGGCGGATCGGTTTCGCATAACATTACGAAGTGGTGGATCAACGAAGCGAACGTGCGCTTCACGTATGCGCGTTACCGCTCGGATCTTTACGGCACGGCGTTCGACAATCACAACATCGCGTTCAATGCGGATGCGACGGAAACGTTCCTGCTGAACAAAGGCTGGAAGGTGCAGCTCTCCGGCTGGTACCAGGGCCCGATGTACTACGGCATCTTCCTCTTCCACCCGATGGGCGGCGTCGATCTTGCCGTCTCGAAAAATTTCTTCGACAACAAGCTGCAGTGCAGTCTCACCGGCGCCGATCTCTTCCACACGCAGCTCATGAACATCGACGTCAATTACGATCAGCAGGACATTCACGTGCATCACATCTCCGACACGCAAACGCTCACGCTTCGTCTCCGCTACAATTTCGGCAACGCGAAAGCCGCAAGAAAATCACAATTCAAAAGCGGCGCGGATGAGCTGAAGCAGCGGGCGGGGTAGTTCGGAAATTCGGGCATTCGTTCATTCGGAAATTCGTAACGAAATAGCGTTGCCGGTTTTTCCGAATGACCGAATGACCGATTTGTGCGTGGGATTTCGTGCGCTAGATTTTTCCGTCGAGGAACTCGCGGAGGACGCCTTCTTTAAGCGAATAGGAAGAGTAACGCAGCCTGCGGAGGCCGGATTGGCTGACGACCGTTTCCACGAGAATGGCGGAGACGACGATCATGTCGACGCGCATGTGGATGAGGCCTTTCATCGCGAGGCGTTCGGCGTGCGTCGAAGAAAGGATCTGCTTGTGGATGGCGTCGCACTGGTCGATGTCGAACGTGCATTCGGTTTTTTCCGCGAGGCCGGGAAGACTGCCGAAGCGCGCATTCACCATTTCCGCCAGCGATTCAAAAGAGCCGGAAGCGCCAATCAGCTCCTGCACGTTGAAATCTTTGGCGGCTTTCCACAGCGGCTGCAGGATGTCGATGAGATAATCGGCAATGATCTTTTGTTCTGCTGCGGTGATCGGATCGGAAGGCATAAAGCGCTGCAGCAAACGCGACGCGCCGATCTCGAAACTTTGTTTCCAGAAAATTTCGGAATCGTTAAGAATGATGAACTCGGTGCTGCCGCCGCCGATGTCCATGACGAGCGAATGTTTTTTGCCGAGCTTCACGGCCTGGCTCACGCCGCGCGCGATGTATTCCGCTTCCTGGTTGCCGTCGATGACGTGAATGTCGATGCCGGCTTTTTCTTTCACCGTTCGCACGAAATCATTTCCGTTGGAAGCGTTGCGCACGGCCGAAGTGGCGAAAGCGAGGATCTTCTCCCCTTTCCACTGGCGGATCATGTCGGCGTAATAGCTCATGGCCTGCACGCCGCGGTAAAATGCTTCGTCGGTGATGATGCCTTTGTTGATGCCGCCTTCGCCGAGCTTGACGGGAAGCTTTTCGTTGTACAGCGTCGTGAATCCTCCGCCGATGCCGGCTTCAGCGATCAGGAGATTGAAGGTATTCGTACCAAGATCGATAACGGCTGTACGCATAGACTAAAGTTAACGCTCAGCCGCGGTAAAACATCCACTTGGCGAGTTCTTTCCAGCTGGCTTTTTTGCCGTACATGAGAATGCCGACGCGGTAGATGCGTCCTGCGATCCATGTCATCAAAAGGAAAGAGAGTACGAGAATGGTTCCTGACAATAAGATCTCCCACGGCTTTACACCACCGAACGGAATGCGCATCAGCATCACCACCGGCGAAGTGAACGGGATCATCGACAACCAAGTGGCAATCGGCCCGTCGGGATCGTTGAGCACAGCGCCAAAAGAAGCAATCGCAATGATGAGCGGGATCGTTATCGGCAACGAGAATTGCCCGGTGTCGACATCCGTATCGACTGCGGAGCCGACAGCTGCGAACAATGACGCATACATCAGGTAGCCGAAAATGAAATAGAACATGAATGCAGGGATGAGATTATCCCAGGGAATGGATTTGATCGTTTCAACAGCGGCAGCGGTCTGATCGTTAACTTGAAAATCGAGCAATGGCTTGTCGGTATTGACGGCCACCGCGGTTTGCATCTGGTGCGGCTGCACTTTCGTGAAATCCGTTGCCTGGTCGTTGATCTTGTTCATGATCGGGACAATGATGAACATCGAAAGAATGACCCAGCAAAGAAACTGCGTCAGTCCAACCAGCATCATCGCGATTATTTTTCCGAACATCAGCTGGAATGGCTTAACGCTGGAAACAATGATCTCAACAATCCGCGTCTGTTTCTCTTCAACGACGCTGCGCATTACAAGGACGCCGAAGATGAGAATGTAAATGTAGATAATGAGCCCAGCCACAAAACCGGTTCCGCTTTTCACATTCCCGACCTGGTACTTACCATTAATCGAATCGGCTACGGTGACTTTTTTCAGGCTGAGGTCAATGGCTTTCTGCGGAAGATGATTCACCTTCATCAGGTCGCGCTGCACTTCTACCGAAAGCATATTCTGGATAAGGCTCAGCGTATTGAACCCGGGCTCGTTTTTCGATTCGAGCACAGCTGTCATTCCCTGGCTGTAGATCATTCCTGAGCTATCGGAATGACAACCACCCATAAAGTCTTCCGGGATATAGAGAATAGAAGTATATTCTGAATCACGGAATGCCGCTACTACTTCTTCTTTCGCTTTATAGACGTAATTATAGTTAAAGTGAAGGTTGACGGTATCTTTAAAGACATAAGCATATCCCACTGAATCGGGACAACCGGAAGCATCTACTACAACGATTTGTCGCGGAGAACCCGGCTGGCTGGCGAGGATCGGCGGAATGAGCACAAGACCTGCAATCAGGATCGGCGCGATAATGCACATCGCGATGAAGACTTTGCTTCGTACGCGGTTGAAATACTCGCGCTGGATGATGATGCCAATTTTTCCTCCTGCCATGGTTATTCCGTGTAATTGCTTTTGGTTCCGGCAACGTCTGTGGTGATGCCCTGGCTTTCGTTCACTTTCATGATGAAGATGTCGTTCATGGTCGGCAGCACTTCATTGAAGGCGTGAATTTCTGCCGAGCGCATTACAGCTTCAAGCAGCATGTTCGGAGAAGTCGTACCGAGCAGCTTCACGCGCACACGGTTCAATCCGCCGGGATCTTCTTCTTTCTCGATGAGCTCCGCGCCGGTCCACATCGCGTTCGTAAATCCCATCATGCTGCCTTTGAACAGCAGTTCGTACGTGCGCGAAGCATACGCGCGGCGGATCTCTTTTACCGGTCCGTCGAGGATCTTCTTCGATTTATTGATGAGCGCGATGTAGTCGCAGAGCTCTTCGACGGAGCCCATGTTGTGCGTGGAGAGAATGATGGTGGCACCGTTTTTCTTCAGGCGGATGATCTCGTCTTTGATGAGCTGCGCATTGATGGGATCGAATCCGCTGAACGGCTCATCGAGGATCAGCAGGCGCGGCTCGTGCACGACGGTGACGATGAACTGCACTTTCTGCTGCATGCCTTTCGAGAGATCGGTGATGCGTTTCTTCCACCAGTCTTCCATCCCGAAACGGCGGAACCATTCTTTCACGCGCTTGTTCGCTTCGGCTTTCGTCAGGCCCTTCAGTCGCGCGAGATAAACGACCTGCTCACCGACGCGCATCTTCGGATACAAGCCGCGTTCTTCCGGCAGGTAACCGATCTGTTCAACATGCTTCGGTTCGAGCAGTCGCTCCTCGAAGAGAATGCGTCCCTCGTCGGGCATGGTGATCTGGTTGATGATGCGGATGAGCGTGGTTTTGCCGGCGCCGTTAGGACCGAGCAACCCGAAGATGCATCCTTCCGGCACGTCGATGCTCACGTGATCGAGCGCTGTGTGGCCGGCGAATTTTTTGACGATGTCTTTGGCGGAAAGAAGAATTCCCATCGCGACTAAGTTAGAAACTAATTAGTCGATTTGTGAATGTGAAAATTTGTGAAGGACGCTGTGGAAGAAACCGCAAAGACGCAAAGGGCGGAAAGGATTCGCGGGGAACTATGCTTTGCAAAAGAAAGCCGCAGAGGCGCGGAGGACGCAGAGAAAACGCAGAGAAAAGAATCCGCGTAATTCGTGTAATTCGTGGCAAAAAATAAAACCGCAGAGGCGCGGAGGGCGCAGAGAAAACGCAGAGAAAAGAATCCGCGTAATTCGTGTAATTCGTGGCAAAAAATAAAACCGCAGAGGCGCAGAGAAAAAAGAAAATGACCGGCAGTACGGCGCGGTCATTTTCTTTTTTCACCAATAAACTAATCGTCTTTTTTACTCGAAGTATTCCTTCATCCGGTCGAAGAACGACTTCTCGCGCTTGCCGGGAGCCGGTTTGAAGTGTTGCGAATCGCGCAGCTTTTCCATGAGCTTTTTCTCTTCGGAAGAAAGATGCGTCGGTGTCCACACCTGGATGCTGACCAGCAGGTCGCCGCGGCTGTAGCCGTTGATGTCGGGCAGGCCTTTGCCTTTGAGGCGGAGCACTTTTCCGGATTGTGTGCCGGGCTCGATCTTCACGCGGGCTTTGCCGTCGAGCGTCGGGATTTCCACGCTGGTGCCGAGCGCCGCATCGGGAATGCTGACGTGGTGCTCGTAGAAAAGATTGTTGCCTTCGCGCATGAAATGATCGTGCTGCGCTTCTTCGATCACCACGATGAGATCGCCGGGCAGTCCGCCGCGCGGTCCGGCATTGCCTTTTCCGCTTACGCTGAGCTGGATGCCTTCGTGTACGCCTGCGGGAATTTTGATCGTCACCAGCTCTTCGCCGCGAACGACGCCGTCACCGAAACACGTTTTGCATTTGTCGGTGATCGTTTGTCCTTCGCCGCCGCAATTCGGACACGTGGTCGTCGTTTGCATGCGGCCGAGCATGGTGTTCATGTACTGCGTCACCTGGCCCGAACCGCGGCAGGTCGAGCAGGTCGATGTTGACGTTCCGTTGGCCGCGCCGCTGCCGTGGCATTTGTCGCAGCTCACGTACTTCGGCACTTTCAGTTTTTTCTCAACGCCGGTAGCGATCTCTTCGAGCGTCAGTTTCACTTTCACGCGAAGATTGGAACCGCGGTTCACACGACGTCCGCCGCGACCACCGCCGCCGAATCCACCGCCGAACGCGCCACCGAAAATGTCGCCGAACTGCGAGAAAATATCGTCCATGGAGAAGCCGCCCGGGCCATGACCGCCCGCCGCGCTGCTGCCCACGCCGGCATGACCGAACTGGTCGTAACGCTGCTTTTTCTGGGGATCACTGAGGACTTCGTACGCTTCGGCCGCTTCTTTGAATTTATCTTCAGCCGTTTTATCGCCCGGGTTTTTATCGGGGTGGTACTTGATCGCCATTTGCCGGTACGCTTTTTTGATCTCCTCCGGAGAAGCGTTTTTCGACACACCAAGTACGTCGTAATAATCTCTTTTAGCCATTTTTCTCGTCAGAGGTTAATCGTTGGAGCGAAGCGACAACGATAACGAAGAATTTGAATTAACTGCCTACAACAACTTTCGCAAAGCGGATGACTTTTCCGTTGAGCGTATAACCTTTTTCTACTTCGTCGACGACTTTTCCTTTGAGATCGGGCGTCGGAGCAGGGATGTTCGTGATGGCTTCGTGCTGATCGACGTCGAAAGGCTGCCCGATGGATTCGATCGGCGTGAGGCCGCTTTTATTGAGGATGCTGCGCAGCTTTTGCGCGATGAGGTTGATGCCTTCGTTCACCGAAGCGACGTCGGTAGCTTTTTCGTTGTTGCGGATCGCGCGCTCGAAATCGTCGACAACCGGCAGCAAACTTTTGATCACGTCAGCGCCCGCCATATTGAGCAGCTCGACACGTTCTTTCGCCGTTCGCTTGCGGAAATTGTCGAACTCGGAATAGATCCGCAGGTATTTATCATTCAGCATCGACACCTGCTCTTCCAGCTCGGCAATGCGCTTTTCAGGACCGGCAGACGGTTCCGTGGGCAGTTCCTTTTCGTCGGTATGTCCGTTTTCCGGGTTCATGTTTTCGTTCTCGTCAACAGTGTTTTTCTTGTCACTCATAATCCTGAATTAAAAAAGGCCAAAAAGCCGTCTTTTCAGCCTCAAATTTTACGCCAGCAAAGATAACGCGTCAATTTGACGTTTTGTCAGGAAATTTCGACACAGAAAGGCAGAAATACAACTGCAAAATCCGTGTAATCCGCGTCATTCGTGGCAGTCAGAATAGGCGCTGATTACGCAGATTATTCCGCAGGAGAATGTTCAGAAAACGATTTCGCAGCCGGGCAGCGCCGCTTTGACGCGGGCCTTTTCTGCATCGCTGATGTACGGATTCCCGGTCAACCCGAGATGCTTCAGCTTTTTCCAGTGGCTGAGATCGGCGGGCAGCGTTTTGAGGTGGCAGCCGTAGAGATACAGCTCGTCCAGATTTTCCAGTCCGGCAAGCCCGTCCACATTCGTCAGCACGCCGTCGGTAAAATCAACGGAACGCAGCTGCTGCAATTCTGCGATTTCCTTCGGTAATTCCGAAAAGCTGCCCAGCGTGATACGCAACGTATGCAGCTTTTTCAATTGACCGATCGCTGGAGGAATGCTGCGGATCATCCAGCAATCCTTAACCGGGTTCCCGCTTTTGTCGATGATCACGTAATCGCAATCCATGCCGGAGATGCTAAGCACCCGCAGCTGCGTCATCGCGAAAACGCTGTCGGGAATGTCCTCACGCTGCAGCACTTCCGTCGATGTGATGTAGGCGGTATCCTGGCGGGGAGCGTCAGCTTTTCCGGAATGCTGCGGAACGAAAAATGCGGACGCAAAAATGACCAGCAGGATTCCCGGAAATAGCAGCGGAAGCCGGCTGGTCATTTTGAGTGTTTGTTCGCAGTTACGCAAGCGACGCGATCACACGACGACGCTCCGGGAGAATGCCGGAAGCACCGGTGGGATTGTCCTTGCTCTTTTTCTTTTTCTCTTTCGGCGACTTCGTTTCTTTCGCCGGTTTGCCTTTGCCGCCTTTGTAATGCGACTTGTCGCGGTCCGTCATCGTGGAAAGCGCTTTCGCCAGCTGCTCGCCGCGGAGGCCTTTCGCCACGATCACGCCATTGCCGTCGATGAGGAAGTTGGTCGGGATCGAGAACACCTGGTAGGTCTGCGCGGCGGCGTTGTTCCACCACTGTAGGTCGCTCACGTGGTACGGCCACACGAGCCCGTCTTTTTCAATGGCGTTCTTCCACGCGTCTTTTCCACCCTGGCGGTCGAGCGAAACGCTGAACACGGTAAAGCCGTTGCCATTGGTGAACATAGAATCTTTGTAGCTGAGATACGTCTTTACGACGTTCGGGTTTTCCATCCGGCACGGTCCGCACCAGGAAGCCCAGAAATCGATGAGCACCATTTTCCCGCGAAGCGACGACAGCGAAATGGTCGAGTCGTTCGGGTTTTTCATGGTGATCTCGGGAGCGATATTGCCGACGTTCAGACCGGTGACGTTACCGCTGGGCGTTTGCGCAAAACCGAACAAAGGCAGAAAAGCGGCGATAAAAAGAAGACGTTTCATGTGGTTATGGTTGTTACCTGAAATTTACGAAAAAAAGGGTTGGTTGGGTTTGTAGGTTGGTGAAGTTGGATGTTCATGCCGGGATACTTAACCAACCGAACCAACTCTCCAACCTTTTAACCTTTTCTACTTCCTGACAATTTCCGCGCCAAGCTGTTTCAGGCG
>CAMLEF010000143.1 GCA_946478675.1 uncultured Flavobacteriales bacterium
AAAAAGGCACCCATTACGGATGCCTTTTTTCATTGGAAAAAATCTTCAGTCTTATTCCACCATCAATCGCTCCGTAGCGATGCGCTGGTCTTTGTTCTTCACTTCGATCATGTAGAGGCCGCTGGTGAGGATGTCACTGCTGACTTCGATGATCGACTGCTGGAGCGCCTGCTGCGAGAACACGAGCTTGCCGTTGATGTCGTAGATGTTCATCGACAGGTTGTTCAGTCCGTACTGAGCGAAGTTGTTGAGGTGGATGTAGGTGTTGTTGCCTGCCGCAACCGGGTTCGGAGCTACGCCGATCGACAGCGCGTTCTGCGGAATGTTGTGCGTAGCCAGCGGCGACTGTCCTTCGTTCACCGTGTATTCCATGTCGCCGTTGAGGCCGAGCATATGATCGACTACGCCCGACGGCCAGATGATCACGAGGCTGTCGAGGGAAGTGGCGGCGCCGAGGCCGAAGTACAGCGAGAGCGAGTTCTGCAGGCCGTAACCTTCGCCGGAGCGCACTTCACGCACCTGCACGCCCCACGATCCGTAGATCTTCATGATGGCGCCGATACCGTTTTTGTTCGACATGCCGGGAGTCGCGCCGCCCACGAGGTTGAATTTCACCCAATGGTTGCCGTTGCCCGCGCTGGCGTTCATCCAGACGTGGTCGTTCCTGCTGGTGGATGCGGTGTTGTAGAGGCTCGCGTATGAAGCGTAAACGTCGAGGAAGCCGTCACCGTTCAGGTCGCCGACGCCCTGGCCGCGGATGTAACGCTGCGTGCTGCTCGTCGTGTAAGGGAACGGCTGCGGCGTAACCAGCGTGAACGTACCATTGCCGTTGCCGCGATAGAGATAGTGCGCGTCGCCCGTGATCAGCAGGTCGAGGAAACCGTCGTTGTCGAAATCGTGGAAGCTGGCATTCTCGCCGAAGTAGGAAGTCGTAGTGGCAATACCGGAAGTCGCCATCACATTTGTGAAGACACCGTTGCCGTCGTTGATCATGAGCTTGCTGTTCACGTCGTAGTTGAGCACGAATGCATCCATGTCGCCGTCGTTGTCGATATCGCCCCAGGCCGTGCTCCAGCCCTGTGCGCCGTCGCGAAGACCGGTCCAGTTGGTAACATCCTGCGTGTAGGTGCCGTTGCCGTTGTTGATGAACACCTGGTCGATGCGGCGCGGATCGGTATTGCTGGAGATGCTCTGGCGGCAATGCGTGATCATCAGGTCAACGAGGTTGTCGTTGTTGACGTCGGTCCAGATGGAAGCGTAGTTGCCGCTGTTGGAATCCGGGTCCATCAGGATCGGGAACTGCGAAAGCGGCATCACCGACTGGTCGAATACCCAGCCGCCGGAAGTGCCGTTGCCCATATAGACTTTCGGCTTGCCGGTATCGTGGCAGATGAAAACATCGAGAAAACCGTCGTTGTCGATGTCGGCGAAGTTGCAGCCCTGCGTGAAGACGCTGCCGCCGCCGTACGACGTGGTCATGTTTTGCAGCGTGAAAGAGCCGGCGGCATTCGACGTGAGCAGGTAGCCGTTGGAGCTGCTGCCCTGGAAAACGTCATTGTAACCGTCGTTGTTGTAATCGCCCACGCATAAGGCCCACGGCGTGCCGAAAGAACCGGTGTTGTAACGGACTTCCGTAAAAGCGGCGTTCGGCGCATTCTGGAACTCGAGGAACATTTTTTTGTTGGCGCTGTCGCGGACGATATCGTCTTTGAAGTCGCCGTTCATATCGCAAACTCCGACCGCGTTACCGCTGTGAAACGTCGACGACGGCAGCAACGACGTCTGGTCGGTAAAAGGAGAAGCGATCTGGGCGCTCATGGCGAAAGGGAGCAGGCCGGCAGAAAGCAGAAGTAGCTGTTTTTTCATTTGGTGTGTTGTTTGGAAATACGAGATTAGGAAATAATTCCCGCAAATTCAAGGGGTTGGCTGCAAATAAGCAGGCGCCGGCCGCTCGCCCCGGACGGTCGCAAAACAGGAGAAAATATGTGCGGTAAAGCATGCTGGCCCGGCATGAAGCTCTTCAGCAGGCCACGGATTTACACCCAGAATTCATCCGGCCAGTTCTCGCATTCATTGGATGCTTCGTGCGCAAGCTGTTCCCCGAGGATCGTTACCTGTTCGGGTGTGATCACGGCCTGGATCTCCCCGAAGAGCTCCCGTTCTTCGAAACGAATATGCCGTTCCAGTTCTTCTTCGATCAGCATCACGGCCTTCAGCTCGTCATCGGTTTTGGTAAAGAGCCGTGTCAGCCGCAGGTGCTGTTGCCGGGCTTTTTTGATGAAAGGGTGAAGGTTGCCCAGGAGCGGGAACAGGAATTGCTCCTCTTCCTGGAAATGCGGCAGCAGGTGGTGCGAGTAGAAATGATCGCAATACGCTTTGATGCGCAGCGGGGCAATTCCCTTGCGAAGCCCCTGCCGGATCTTCCAGCAAAGGAGCAGGCCGTGGTGGTGCTCGTGGCTCAGTGGCCGCAGCACTTTATTTCGTTTGATCGGCATCGGCTAATTTGCTTTCAAGAGCGGTGGCACGGGGAAAAAGAATGTTATTCTCGAGATGAATGTGCAGGTGCAGGTCCTTCTCGAACTCATCCATCAGCGCAAAAGCGGTCCGGTACGTGTTGCATCCGTCGGGCGGCACAGTGTAATTGCTGCTAATGGCTCTCATCTGGCGGAAACGTTCGCCTTCGGTATCGTGCTCCGCGGTCATCGCTTCCACCGGGTTACGGATGGTGCCGAAGCCGGGACGCTGCAGCGGTTTGTTCTGGTTACGCGCCGCCACCATCCGGCGGATATAAGGGAAAAGCAGCAGCTCTTCTTTCTTCATATGCATGGCCAGCTCACCGGCGCTTTTTTCGAAAAGGTTTTTCAGCAGGTGAAGTTCCGCGTGCGCATCGCCATGCACGTCGCAGATTCGCACGAGATAGGTACGAATCTGAGGAATGGCGGCTTCGGTATAGCGATGATGTTTTTCTTCGATATGGTCCGCAAGCCGGTCGAGCGGCCAGTGCGCGAAATCGGGTACGGTAGGATCTTCCTCGCCGCCGACCGCCTGTTTCAACGCTTCTTCCAGCGCGCCCCGGTCGATCTTCGCGTCTTTACAAATCTCAGCCAGCGAACGATTCCCGTTACAGCAGAAGTCGATACCGAAGCGTTGAAATACATCCGCGGTGCGGTAATCGCCGGCGACGATCTCGCCGACGGTCATTTCGGGTAGGGAAGAATGATCCATTGTCTTTTTTTTGAGCGGTTGACAGATGCGGCATATCTGTAGCGCGAAAGCCTCATCGAAGGTAAAATTTATTTCGGATAATATTATCCGAAATTAAAAAGATATATCTTTGCGCCACCAACAAGCACAGGATGTTTTCCAAAGCATGTGAATACGGGATACGCGCTGCAATCTATATTGCGGAACAATCGAGGGAAGGATTGCGTGTCAACCTGAAGGATATTTCCAGCCAGATCGATTCACCGGAAGCTTTTACCGCGAAGATCCTGCAGCAATTGGCGAAAAGCGGCATCGTCACTTCCATCAAAGGGCCTGCGGGCGGCTTCGAAATAGCGCCTGCGAAGATGGAGAAGATTCGTCTCAGCCAGGTTGTTTCCGCAATCGACGGCGACGAAGTCTACACGGCCTGCGGGCTGGGGTTCAGGGAATGCTCGGCGCGCCAGCCCTGCCCGATGCACCACAAATTCAAAAAAATCCGCAATGATCTCCGGCAAATGCTCGAAGGCACCACGCTGTTCGAGTTGTCTTCCGGCACCAAAAAAGGGTTGACCTTTCTCAAGCGCTAAAAAATTTTAGTCCTATTAAGGATAAAAAGGTCTTTTTATCCTTAATGCACCACCTCAATTCAAATTCAATTATGGAAAAGCGGGAATTACTGAGCGAGTCGGGCGTGATCATTACGATCATACTCGTGATGATACCGATACTCGCGGGGGCAACGATAGCGATCGTAAAATCGTTCGGGTTGATCAGGAGATTTCGCCAGCAGAAAGCGCTGGAGGAATTGCGGGAACGGCTGGCCGCTATGCCGGCGGAAGAAGTGGCGGAGATGGAGAAGCGAAAGCAGGAGCAGGCGTATGTCGTTCCCCCGCGGGCGCTCAGCGGAGAAGATAATCCGGTCGACCGGAAAGGTCTTGTGCAGCGCGTGATGCAGGAGGACATCCGTCTTTTCGAAGCAAAAAAGAAAAGCCAGAAGCGACCGCCGGTTCCGCCGGAGCTGGCGAAGCTGGTGCTCTGGTACCTGGGCACAGCGGTTTTCTGGTTGGTTTTCGGAACAACTGCGGGCGAATATCTCGGGATAAAATTCAGCCGGCCCGATATCGATCATATCAGCTGGCTGAGCTTCGGCCGGTTGCGCCCGGTGCACACGAACGCGGTTTTTTGGGGATGGGCATCGCTGGCGATGGTGGGACTGGGTTATTACGTCGTGTCGCGCGTCAGCAATGCGCCGGTGGCGAGCATTCGTCGCGGCTACCGTTCACTGATCAGCATGAATGCGGCGGTGGTGCTGGGCTCGGTGCTGCTGATGGCCGGGATAAACAACGGGGGAGGCGAGTACCGCGAATACATCTGGCCGGTGATGGGCCTTTTCGGCTACGGCGTCGTGCTCTCGCTGGCTAATTTCATTCAAACGATTGCACGGCGAACGACGCGCGAGATTTACGTTTCCAACTGGTATATCGTATCCGCGATGATGTTCCTGCTCGTGATCGCCTTCGTCGCTTACTGGCCCGGCTGGCAAACGGGGCTGGGAGAGTCGATCGTCCAGGGATATTACATGCACCAGGGCGTGGGCATGTGGTTCATGTTCTTCAACCTCGGCCTGATGTATTATTTCCTGCCGCAGCAGCTGAACAAGCCGATCTATTCCTACGGCATCGGTGTGCTCGCATTCTGGACGCAGATTCTTTTTTACTCCGTGATCGGCACACACCATTTTATTTTCAGCGCGATTCCGTGGTGGTTGCAAACGGTGGCCATCATCGGCAGCGTGGGCATGATCATTCCCGTCACGGCGGGCACGACGAATTTCCTCATGACGTTCAAGGGATCGTGGAGCAAGATCGCGAGCAGTTATACGCTTCCGTTTTATCTCGTCGGCATCATCTTTTATTTCACCGGGTCGATGCAGGGAACGGCAGAAGCGTTCCGTTTCACCAACCAGGCCTGGCACTTTACCGATTTTACCGTAGCGCATTCGCACCTGACGATGTACGGCATCATCAGCTTCATGCTCTGGGCGTTTATTTATGCGCTGGTGCCGCGGCTCACCGGGAAGGAACCTCCGCAGGTGATGGTCGGCATTCATTTCTGGCTGGCGTTGACGGGGCTGCTTTTTTACACGATCCCGCTGATGATCGGCGGCACGTTGAAAGGACTGTCGTGGATGGATGGAAAGCCGTTCATCGAAAGTGTCCGGCTCATGGCCCCTTACTGGCTGTGGCGCGCCATAGGAGGAACGCTGATGTGGCTGTCGCACCTGGTGTTCGCCTACAACTTCTGGCGCATGGTAGCAAAACGAAACGAAATCCATCTTCCGTCAACCGCGGCTGAAATGCTGGCGGCGCGTGAAGAAGCAATTACACAATCCTGAGCGAAGAACGATGAGCTTTTTCAATAATCACCGGACACTGTTCGGTACAGCTTTGGGGCTGTTCGTCACACTTACCCTGTTTGTTGCGCTTATCCCGGCCTTGGTCAACCAGCGCGAAAATGCACCGTTGCCGGGCGCTGTTCCCCTGAGCGCGGATGCGGCAGCCGGGAAAAAAGTTTTTATCGCCAACGGCTGCGTCGCCTGTCATTCCCAGCAGGTGAGAAATATCGACATGGACAGGATGTGGGGAAGCCGGCCCGGCATTGCGGCGGATTATGCAGGCAATACGCGCATCGATTTCTGGCGCAATACCGCCACGCTCATGGGCACCGAACGGACGGGCCCCGACCTGACCGACGTCGGCAACCGCCAGCCGGGCCTGGAGTGGAACCTGATCCATCTTTACCAGCCGAGATCGGTGGTAGCTGCTTCGGTGATGCCCGCTTACCCGTGGCTGTTCGAAATTAAAAGCGCGCCGGCAAAAGGAGATGTCGTGGTGACGGTGCCCGCTGCCTTCCGCACGGATACCAACGGCACGATCGTCGCCACGAAGGAAGCGCTGCAACTCGTGGCCTACCTGCAGAGCCTGAAACAGGTGCCGCTTCCCGACGGAACGCCCGCGCCGGAATTTTTGTACCGCAGGCAAGCGCCGGTAACCGCGCAGAACAATCTTCCGGATGGCCGCGAGCTGTATGCCGCCAATTGCCAGAGCTGCCACCAGGAAAACGGCGAAGGGCTTAAAGGAGCTTTCCCTCCGTTGAAAGGAAGTCCCATCGTTACGGGCGACAGCCTGCAATTGTACGTCACCATCATTATGAAAGGATACGACCCGCGCCCGGAATATGCAACGATGCCCGCGGTCGGCACCAATAACAACCTTACGCCGGAAGAAGTAACCGCGATTATGAATTACGAGCGCTCCAGCTGGGGAAACAAGGCGGCCCCGCTCACCGTGGACGAAATCAGGAAGATTATGGAAATGATACAATCCCCCAAACCATGAGAAAGTCCCGGAAGATTTTCCTGCTGTTTGTTTTGCCGGCGCTGTCCGTTTTGCCGCAGGCTGCGATTGCCTGTGAAGCCTGCCAGCGACAGCAGCCCCGCATTACCCGCGGCCTCACGCACGGCACAGGGCCCGAAAGCAACTGGGACTGGCTGATCGTTTCAGGAGTGACGCTGATCACCGTCGTTACGTTCGTGCTTGCCGTACGTTACCTCGCCCGTCCCGGCGAAAAGAATGTCACTCACATCAAGAACATCATAACTGCATTGGAAAATGAATGACGACGAAAACAAAGTGGTGCTTTTCATGGACAATGAAGAGCGGCCGTTCGCGGAATTGTCGACGCCGGTACAGTTCGAGCTGGATACGCAGAAGCTGACCGACGGCGAGCATTTGCTCCGGATCGTCAGCCGTTCTTCGCGCGGGCGGGAAGGTGTGCGGGAGGTTCGCTTTTTCGTGCGCAACGGCCCTGCCATTACCATCTCCGGGCTGAAGGAGAACGACGTGATCGACGGTGTGCTGCCGATCATGATCAACGCTTACGACAAAGGCAACCAGCAGAAGTTCATCATCGAAGGCAGCGAAACCCCGCAAAGCGTTCCCAGCTGGCTGTGGCTGCTGATCATCCTGTTCTCCGGCTGGGCGGCTTATTATGCCATTACTTATTTCCATTCGTAAACAAACCGGAAACCGATCTCATGGAGAAGAAAGATATCACCACGCTGGAAGATGTTCGGACCCTGGTGAATTCGTTTTACAGCGATGTCCGCGAAGACGAGTTGCTCGCCGGCATTTTCAACGAAGTGATCCGCGACCGCTGGCCGGAGCATCTTGAAAAAATGTACAGCTTCTGGCAGACGGTGCTGCTGGAGGAACATACGTATTACGGCAGCCCGTTTCCGCCGCACGCGAAGCTGAGCATCGAACAGCAGCATTTCGAACGATGGTTATTGCTGTTCGGAAAAACGATCGATACGCATTTCTCGGGCCCGCGCGCAGAAGAAGCGAAATGGCGCGCGGAAAAAATGGCGGAGATGTTCCTGCACAAGATCCGTTATTACCGTGATCATCCTACCCGGACGGTTTTATGACCAGTTGGATCACATCTTCCGCGGCATCGGCTGCAGCGCACATCTGGCTGGGTTTCGTTTGCGCCATCAGCTTCATGGAGGCGTGGCTGAAGTTTCGCGCGCGGGGCATGACGGTGACGCTCGGACTTGAAGTCGGGAGACTGGTTTTTAAAGCGCTGAACCGGGTGGAATGGTGCTTCGCAGTGATCATCCTGCTTTATCTTCTACTGTCGCGCAGCGCGGGCGAACTGCACACGTTGCCTTATTACATCGCTGCGGTGCTGTTGCTGCTGCAATCCCTATGGCTGCTGCCGGCGCTGGATGCACGGGTGGAGCAACTGCTGGCCGGGAAGTCCCTGCCGCCTTCACGACTGCATTTTTATTACGTCGGCATGGAAGTCGTGAAAACCATTGCACTGTTCATTTTCGGAATCCTCCTTTTTAACTAACCATTATGGAACAAGAAGACATCATCCGCGCCATCGAAGAAAAGTATGTCGCGCTCGGCGAAAAACCCGCTACGTACCTCCAGGGATTGTTTCACGCACGGCCGCTCTGCTATTGGGACTACGTCGAAGTGGACACGCTGCTTTCATTGCAGAAGCCGCGCACCAACTTCAAGGATGAAGAAGTATTCATCATGTATCACCAGGTGACGGAGCTCGTGCTGAAACTGATGCTGCATGAGATCCGGCAGGTGGCGGGCAACCATGCGCCGAACGAAGAGCTCATCGTCTCCCGGCTCGATCGTCTCTGCCGCTATACAAACATGCTGATCACTTCCTTCAGCGTCATGAAAGACGGGATGAGTTATGTCGATTACAATCTTTTCCGCACGTCCCTCGCGCCGGCCAGCGGTTTTCAAAGCGTACAGTTCCGCTATATCGAATTGTACTGCACGCGCATCGCCAATCTCGTCAGCGAAGAAGGAAAGAACAAGCTGGGCGCTGATCCTTCCGAAGAAGAATGCCTCGCGCATATTTACTGGAAAAATGCGGGCATCAATCGCGCTACCGGGAAGAAGACGATGACGCTGCAGCTTTTCGAAGAAAAATACCACGACGATCTTCTCCGGCTGGCGAAAGCGATCAAAGGAAATACGCTGGAGGATAAAGTGCTCGCCCTGCCCGGCATTTCTCCCCGCCTGCGTGAGAAGCTCCGCGAATTCGACAGGTTGTATAATGTCGAATGGCCGCTCGTGCATCTCGATACCGCGCGCCACTATCTCGACAGCAAAGGAGAAGCAAAAGCGGCTACCGGCGGATCGGACTGGAAGAAATACCTGCATCCGCAATCTCAGCAGCGCAAATTTTTCCCGACGCTCTGGAACGCGGACGAAAACGAAGGCTGGGGAAAAACGTTGTAACGATGGAAACCACCCTCACACCCGTTGTCCTGCCCGTTTCCAAAGGCGAGCAGTTGAAAGTGCTCCAGGTAACCGGTAAAGCAGGCATGCGCATGCCCCGGCATTTTGCCACAGCAGAAGCGGTGCTCTTCATACAGGAAGGTGTTGCCACGCTTTTTCTCGAGGGCCAGGAACACCTGCTCAAAAAAGGAGATACGTTCATCATTCCCGCCGGCAAAATCCATTCGCTTCAGCTGAACTCCGGCTTCAGGGCCATGGTCATTATGCCTGAAAATGCCGTTATCCGGTTTGACGATCATCCCGCTTAAGATCCGTTGCGCGGCAGCCGGCTTCACCAGAAATTTTTGAGCGTCCGGGACGCATATTAATTATCTTTAGAGGTCTAAACCTCCTCTTAGTGGTAAAAAATTACGCTTCGCGTTTCAAAGCGTTCCTGGTCGTCGGAATTGCGGTCATCGTGGTGGTTTTCGCCGCTACGTATTCCTCCAATACGGCGGAAGCCCGGACGTTTCATACGGCTTCCGAACGTGCGCGCCTGCACGATATGCTGCAGTCCCAGCCTTACGATACGAACACCTATTTCGCCACCGGCGGCCGGTGCAGCGGTTGCCACGGCCATGATCCTGCCGGCTTTTCGCTCATCACGCCGGCGGGTGTGGATGTGAATATCGCTGACGACTGGCAGGGAACGATGATGGCGAATTCCGCGAAGGATCCGCTCTGGCGCGCGAAGGTCAGCCATGAAATTCTCGTGAACCCGGGCCTGTCCGTGGAGATCCAGGATAAATGCACCCGCTGTCATGCGCCCACCGGCCACTTCGAGGCGATGTACCTCGGGCAGCCGCATTACAGCATGCAGCAGCTCGCCGCCGATACGTTCGGCATGGATGGCGTCAACTGCAGCGCCTGCCACCAGCAACAGGATACGCTCATGGGCCGCAATTTCTCCGGCGACCTGCACTACCTGCAAAAACATGTTTACGGCCCGTACACCGATATCGTCAGCGCCGTGATGGAATTCTTCGTCCAGTTTACGCCCGAATACGGAAATCACATCACGCGTTCCGATGCCTGCGGCGGCTGCCATACGCTCATCACGCAAACCACCGATCTTTCCGGCAATCTCACCGGCGGCGAATACGTCGAGCAGGCGACTTACCACGAATGGAAAAACTCCGCGTACAGCGATTCGCTCGTTGCCGGTTACCGCGCCTGCCAGGGTTGCCATATGCCCGCGCTGCCCGTCACCGACAGCATCAAGCTGGCCACGAACTACCCGTTCATTCCCGGCCGCACGCCGTTCTACCAGCATTTTCTCGTCGGCGGAAACGCGTTCATGCTGAAAATGCTGCAGGATAATATGTCGGCCTGCGGTGTGAC
>CAMLEF010000144.1 GCA_946478675.1 uncultured Flavobacteriales bacterium
GAGGGGCGGCACTCGTTATCACAGCCCGTCCCGCCCCCCCGGGGCACGTCATTCTCGTGTAATTTTTTTCTAAGAGTGTCGTCCCTCCGGGACTCTCATCTTTAAAAGGTGCCAATCGTGCCACGATGAAGCTGGTTCTCGTCTCCGCTCGAACAAGCAGGAAACAAAAACGCCGATCGTTGAGACCGGCGTTTCCCTTATCCGTTTTTCATGCGGGCCGAATGTGCGCATCGGCAGATCGGCAAATTGTCGTATCGGCAAATTAATTTTTCATTCGCTCCAAACGCGCTGCATCGAGAATCGTGATCGTGCTGCCTTTGATATCGACGAGCTTTTCGTCTTTGAAATCGGAGAGCGTGCGGATGACGGTTTCCTGCGCGGTGCCGGCGAGGTTCGCGAGGTCTTCGCGGGAGATCGCCATGCTGAACGGGTCCTGCTTGCCTTCTGCGTAACGCGACTTGAGCAGCAGCAGCGCTTCTGCCACACGCTTGCGCACGGAGTTGTACGCGAGACGCAGCAGGCGCTCTTCTTTGTCTTTCACTTCATTCGAGAGCAGGCGGATGAATCCTGCAGCCACGTCGCGGCTGTTGTAGAGCAGTGCGAAAAAATCTTCTTTCGGGATGATGCAGATCTCCGATTCTTCGAGCGCCACGGCGGTATCGCTGTACGGCTGCTCTTCGAGCAACGCGGCATAACCGAAGAACTCGCCTTCATTCACGAGCGAGGTGATGAATTCTTTTCCGTCTTCGTTGATGCGGCTCGTCTTGATCTTTCCTTTGTTGAGGAAGAAGATGCCCGCCGGGTACGTGTCTTCCTGGTAAATGATGTCTTTTTTCTTGAACGCTTTCACCTTGCGCTTGTCGGAAAGCTTCACGAGGTCGCTGAGTGTTTGCGCTTTCGCGAGAAATTCGTTCAGCCCGTCCATGTTCGGGGCGTAACGCATTTTCATCTGCTCGCTTTTCTTGAAACGCATTTCCACCGCGCCGAGCAGCTCCATGTCGTCGAACGGCTTGGTGAGGTAATCGTCGGCGCCCATCGACATGCCTTTGCGGTGATCGGATTTTTCCGCTTTCGCCGTGAGGAAGACAAACGGGATGGAAACCGTCTCGGGATTTTTCGAGAGCATGTGCAGCACGCCGTAACCGTCGAGCTCCGGCATCATGATGTCGCAGATGATCAGGTCGGGCTTTTCGGTTTCAGCGAGACGAACACCTTCTTTTCCATTGGGGGCCGTTACCACATTGTAATGCGCCAGCTCGAGGATCTCAGCCGTATTCTCGCGCATTTCTTTGTTGTCTTCGATGAGCAGGATTTTTTTCATAGCGTGTTTTAGCGGGATAACGCGTCGGTGGTATCGATGCTTAAAGTTGTATGGTAACTGTAAATGTAGTGCCTTCTCCATGATGGCTGACAAACGAAACCGAGCCGCCCATCAGCTCCACGTATTTGCGGACGATGTTCAGCCCTAATCCTGTTCCTTCGATGTTGCCGGAGTTGCTGGCGCGGAAGAAGCGCTCGAAGATGTGCGGCTGGTCTTTTTCCGGGATGCCCATGCCGCTGTCGCGGATCGCGATGACGATCTTGCTCTTCATGCTGTTCACGTCGATGCCGATCACCGCATTCTCCGGCGAATATTTGATCGCGTTGGAGACGAGGTTGATCAGCACGTTCTTCATCAGCTGGCGATCGAGGTTCGCTTCGGCGCCGCCTTTGTAATTCGTCTGGATCTCCTGCCCTTTTTTCGTCACGCCGCGCATGTCTTCCGCCACTTCCACCACGAGGTTGGAAAGATCGAACGGCGCAGGATTACAGCGCACAATGCCTTCTTCCAGCTTTTCCAGCGAAAGAAAATCATTGAGAATTTCCGTCAGGTTGTTCACCGCGGATTTGATGCGTTCGATGTGCTTGTGGCGCTTCTCGTCGTCGCCCGGCGCATTGTAGCGCGCGATGAGCGACACGGAAGAAAGGATGGTGCCGAGCGGCGTGCGGAATTCGTGGCTCGCCGTGGTGACAAAACGCGATTTGAGCTCGTTCAGCTCTTTTTCTTTTTCGAGCGCGCGCATCACCTCGCGTTTGGATTCCGCCAGGCGCTGGATCGCGTCGGCCAGCTCTTCGGTGCGTTCGTGGACTTTATTTTCCAGCTCCGTGTTCAGCTGCGTGAGCGCGTCGGACGTTTGCTGTAAACGCTCGTGCGCAATGCGGAGATCGGTTTCGTTCTTTTTGCGCTCGGTAATGTCGACGATGAAGCTCATGATGAACTTCCCTTCCGACGTAGCGAACGGACTGAGGCTGATCTCGACCATGATCTCGGATCCGTCTTTGCGGACGCCGTAGAGGTCGCGGCCCTGTCCCATGGCGCGGGGCTGCGGGTGGGCGATGTAGCCGTTGCGGTGTTTCGTATGCTTTTCGCGATAACGTGACGGCAGCAGCACTTCGATCTGCTTTCCGCGGAGCTCGTTGCTGCCGTAGCCGAACATGCGCTCGGCCGTGGGGTTCGCCATGCGGATCACGCCCGCAGTGTCGCAGATGATGATCCCTTCTGTCGCGAATTCGAACAGCGCGTCCAGCATTTCCCGTTCCCGTTTCATGGTATACTTGCCCTCTTTGTAAGGGACAAATATACCCCCGCTATCCGAATTGGCGGTTTTCTTTTTCCTGGTCGGCGTCATGCAGTTCGGCTGAAGACCGGCGCCGATGACTGCGTATGGTGAAGGCGTGCATCAAAACATGCCCCGATGTTGCGCAGGAACGGCTTTCCGGCCGGAGTAACTTTCACTTCAAAGGGGGAGAGCTCCACGAGTCCGTCCTGCTGCAGCGGGAGCAGCCGCGCAATCGCCGCCGCCTGTCCTTCGCATTGTTCGGTCTCCTGGTACCAGGAGGTTTTCCCTTTGCACATGATATTCAGAATGTGGCGGCGGAGCACCAGGTCTTCTTCCGTCAGCTCGTGGCCTTTGAAGAAGGGCAATTGTCCGGCGTCCACCGCAGCGCTCCAGGCTTCGACTTCTTTCAGGTTCTGCACCATCATCGTACCGGCGTCACTGATCGAAGAAGCGCCAAGGCCGATGAGCAGCGGCGTTTCTTTCTCCGTGTAACCCATAAAATTCCGGTGCAGGTGACCCGTGTTCGCCGCCGTCATGAGCTCGTCGCCCGGCAGCGCGAAATGGTCGAGGCCGATCTCTTTGTAACCCGCCTGCAGCAACAGTTCACGGCCCGTTTCATAGAGCTCGCGTTTGGCTTCGCCGGTGGGAAGATCGGCTTCCGTGTAGGAGCGTTGTCCCGGGCGCATCCACGGCACGTGCGCATAGGAGTAAAACGCGATCCGGTCGGGGCGGATCTCGGCAACGCGTTTCACAGTATCGGTAACGGATGCGACCGTTTGTGCGGGCAATCCGTAAATGAGATCGAAATTGATGGAGTTGTAGCCCATGATGCGGGCGAGGCTCGTCACCGCGCGCACCTGCGTTTCCGTCTGGCGGCGATGGATGAGCAGCTGCACCTTCGGATCGAAATCCTGGATGCCGAGGCTGATGCGGCGGAAACCGACTTCACGCAGCGCTTCGAGATGGCGCGAGGTGGTGTTGGCCGGGTGCGCTTCGAAGCTGAAAGCCGCGTCGGGCGCAATGACGGACGTTTCGCGGATCGCTTTCACGAGCTGCGTAAGATGGTCGGGGCTGAAGAAGGTTGGCGTACCACCGCCCATGTGCAGCTCGCCGATGACGGGCGTTTCTTCGAGCACGTCGAGGTAGATCGACCATTCCTTCAGCAGGCGGATGATGTACGGCTCTTCGACGGTGTGGTTTTTCGTGATGCGCGTGTTGCAGGCGCAATAGGTACACAGGCTCTCACAATACGGAAGATGCAGGTAGAGGCTCAGTGTATGATCGCCGCTCCACGCATCGTTCACCGCGCGCTTCCACGCTTCCTGGGAAGGCGTTTCCTGCTGCCAGTGCGGCACAGTGGGATAGCTCGTGTAACGGGGAAGCGGCTGGTCGTATTTTGCGATTAGAGAGTCTGACATGAGGATACAAACGTACAGGGAGAAATTCCGGCGTTTGCTGAGTGGAGTCAGGGGGGAAAACTGATTGTTGTCAGTTTTGCGTCGTATACGGAATTCCAATGGGATTCAATTGGTGTTTTAATATTTAACTAACGCGCTTGACTTTGGGAATTTCAGGGTTATATATTTGGCTGTATTCCTTTACCCCGCACACTGGTGGATGATCAAAATGATCATTCATAAACGTTGATCCCCGACGCTTTTTTCTTCTGACCGTTTCCCGGCTTATACCGGTTAGTTGTTTCATTCTTTCTAAAAAACACACTTATGAAAAACGTTTACCCCACTGCTCCCGGTCGTTTTATCTGTTTTCTCTTATTCTCGCTTTTATCTTGTATTGCCGGAGCACAGAACCCGGTGACACGTGTTTTCGAAGACTGGAACGACACTTCCGGAACGCAGAATTCTTTCCAACGAACAGTAGTGCGTTCCCGTGCTCTCGGCACCAACACCTATTACTACACGTGCGGAGCAACGGTCAACGGGAATGGCAACTACGACATTTTTGTCCAAAAACGTTTATCCACCGGTGCCGTTCAATGGACGAAAACCTATGACGGCGTTGGACACGGCAATGACGTGGCGACCGATGTGCAGGTGGACGGTGTTGGAAATGTCTATATCTGCGGCACGACGTATAAAAACACCACGGATTCAAACAATGCGATCGTCATCAAATACAATGCGGCCGGAACACAGAAATGGGTGTACACCTACACCGGGCCCGGCAGCAGGAATGACGGATTTGCCGCTATGTACATTGCGACAGCGAATGCCATCGCTATTGTCGGAAGCGCCTGGGGAGGCTCGACAACGAAATATGATTTTCTCCAGGTGCGTGTCGACTCCAGCGGAAACCAGGTTTGGGCTACAACGTGGGATTATCTCAACCTGAATGACGGGGCGACAAATTTTTATCCGTCCGGAGGAAGATTCTATGTCGCCGGCGGTGTGCAATCTGCGTCCACGACGTACAAGTATGCAGTGATCAACGTAGCCGCCAACAACGGCTCTGTAGGAACGACAGTTGTTACAGGAGGAACCGGCTTCGGTATCGATAAGCTGACCGATATCCAGGTCGATAAAACGGGCAAAGTATACATTACCGGAGGGGTCTTTAACGGCGGTTCCGGTTACGATTTCAAAACGATCAAGTTTGACACTACGCTTTCTGTCGTGTGGTCGGCCACCTACAACAGTTCGGGAAGCCAGAATGACGTAGCAAGCGGATTGTATCTGGATACCGCAGGAAATGTGATCGTAACGGGATCTTCTTCTACAGCATCGAATGGCCTCAACTACACTACGATCAAATACAGCAGCGCGGGAACGCAGCGTTGGGTAGCCTCCTTCGACGGTGCGGCGAATGCAGATGACAGCGCAACTGCGATTGTGGTGAACGACACGAACCAGATTTATGTAACGGGCTACAGCTATAACGGCGCTACGAATGATTATTGGACCGTCAAATACAATGGCGCCGGAACGAAAGTGTGGGATATTGGCTTCAACAGTTTGCTGAACGGCGATGATTGCGCAACAGCAATTGCGTTGGATACGCTCGGGGCGGTGATTGTGACTGGGCAGAACCAGGTCAGCCCGACAACGCACATTTACACGACGGTAAAATACCTTGAGAAAAACACACTGTTCCCGCAGGATACGGCGGCAGCGGCTTCCACTTCTTTCGTCTTCACCGAAAACCGGGGGCAGGTCGTCAACACAAGCAATTCCGCAGTACCGCAAGTTCGCTATTACACGCTGGAAAACGCCCCGAACGTCTATTTTGCCGACACCTCCGTTTCCTATGTGTTGACAAAGCTCGACACCTCCACGAACTACAGCGATACGGTTGCGCGTGTCGATATGAAATTCAAGGGAGGCAATGCGGATCAGCGCATCCGCTCAATGGAACTGCGCCGGGATTATTTCAATTTCTACTTGCCGCAATGCCCGGACGGGGCTGAACATGTACCGAATTTCGACAGGCTCGTATCATTCGACATCTGGAACAATGTCGATATTATGTACGGCAGTAATCTTCGCGGGCTGAAATATTACTTCATCTGCAAGCCGGGTGGCGGTGGCAACCCGGCAACGCAAATCGATCTCCAATATGATGGCGCTGACAGCGTGAAAGTGGACGGCAGCGGCCAGTTGGTCATTTATACCAAGCTCGGGAACATCGTACAGCCGAAAGCCGCCGCTTGGCAGATCGACGGCAGCGGGAACTTTTCTTCGCTCGGCTGGCAACCCTCCTACAATGTGGTGGCGACAAACGAAGTCATGTTTACCAGCTTCGGCTCTTTCAATACATCGCAGCCACTGGTTATCGCGGTTGATTGGGGAAACATCACACCGCAGATTGTCCTTAACCAGAACGACAACTGGAGTACCTATTACGGCGGCAATGCGCGGGATTGTTTCGCCGATATGGACATCCTGAATGCGCAGAATGGCGCGACCTTCGTTTCCGGCTGGACACTGAGTTCGGATTTTCCTGTCACCGTTGGCGCGTTCCAGAACACGAATTCAGGCGGCTTCGATGCCATTGCCGTCAAGTTCGATTCGCTGGCGCGACGGCAGTATGCAACCTATTACGGCACGGATACGATGTCATTCGCCTCTCTGCAACAGGGTACGGCGGGGGCTGTCAATGCCAGCGGATATTTCGCCATTGGCGGGCGCACGGGGCATGCCAGCGGCTCGGATATAGTCTTTCCGTCGAGCCAACCAGCAGGCGTTTATGCCGACACGGTTTACGGGGGTGGCATCACAGATGCATTTATCGCGCTGTTCGATCCGGTGGGGACGCTCTATTGGGCAACCTATTACGGCGGTACAGGCGACGATGAAGTGACGGACATGGCTTTCGATGGCAACAATAACCTTTATGTCACCCTGAAAACCGACACCAACGCTTCGCGGATGACAGAAAGCGGCGCGTTCAATGACGCGTCTCCGCGCGGCGGGATGATCCTTAAGTTCGATTCGGGTCTTTCACGCAAATGGGCAACGATGTACGGCACACGCAACGGGTCTGTCGACCGCCTCACAATCGGCGGCAATTTCCTCTACGTCACAGGCACGGCAAAAGACACCTTGCCGTTCAAAGACCCCGGCGGCGGTGCCTATTTCAATGACACGCTGGGTGGCACCTCTGATGCCTATATCGCGCAGTTCAACTCTGCTGACAGTCTGATCTGGTCAACCTATATTGGCGGTACAGGCACCGAAAGCGGCTGGGGCATGACCACCGTCGGTAGCGACGTTTACCTGACGGGTGTGACGGCCAGCAGCAATTTCCCGTACTACTTTACCGGAACATGTTTCAAGGATTCCACCCTCGCAGGCTCTTCCGACTGGTTCTTCGCCCGTTTCAAAAACAATGGACAACGGTTGTGGGCGACTTATTACGGCGGCAACATGGGCGGGGCGGAAGATCCGGGACAAAAAATTACCCATGACAATTCCGGCAATGTTTATATCACCGGGGCAACCGCCTGCACTAACCAGCTTCTGCATTCGGCAAATCCATGGACTTACTTTGACGGATATAACGGTGGAATACGCGACGGCATCCTTCTGTCTTTCGATTCACAGAATCAATACATCTGGGGCACATGTTTCGGCGGACAAAATGACGATGTGATGCTGGGCATTGCCGTATATCAGGATAGCCTGCTATACATCTGCGGTAATACAAACACCCAAGACGGCTCGATCCCGCCTTTCCCTTTGCTGAATCTCGGCAACGGCGCATACTGGCAGCCGCAGATGGACGATAATGCGATTTATAACGCCTGCATTTCCCGTTTCACACTTTCGTCGCTGCTGAATGTCGGAATCAGCGAACCGCAGGCTCAGGCCAATACCGCAAGCCTCTCAGTTTACCCCAACCCGAACAACGGCCAGTTTCAGGTATTGGTGAATTCTACCGCGAATAACAAGGAAATTGAGGTGTACAATACTCTCGGTCAACTGATCCAGACCGTGAAACTTGATGACAATCTGCAAAATCAGGTTGTTTCACTAAATTTGAATGAACAAACTGCTGGTGTCTATTTTATCGTGTTGAAAGATAGCAACGGCTCGTGTTCAAAGAAAGTCATCAAGCAATAATTGAAGTGAACTAACGTCACGAATCCGTGTACATGCGCCGACAAGACAGCTGGACACGGGTTTAAAACAGACAGCCATGAAAAAAGGCCTGATTGTTATTCTTGTTTTGCTGGCTTCTTTCGCCAAAGCCCAGACATGGTCGCCCGTTGGTGGTGGCGTGGATGGTTCTGGTGCGATCCTCTCCATGTGCGTTTACAACGGCGATCTGTATGTCGGCGGCCAGTTTTATTCCATCGATGGCATTCCTGTGAACAGCCTTGCGAGATGGAACGGCACAACATGGGATTCCGTTCCGGGCATGACTTCTTTTGGAAGCCTGGAAATACGTGACATGACGGTATTCAACAATGAGCTTGTCATCGTCAGCGGCACTGGAAACCCGGCTTATGGCTGGAATGGATCGACATGGCACGCCTTCGGAGGCGGATTCGACAGCCAGGTATTCAGCACTAGGGTCTTCCAGAACGAGCTATACATTACAGGAGCATTTTCAAATTGCGGCGGTGTTCCGATCCGGGGCATTGCCAAATGGAACGGTACCGCCTGGGATTCCGTCGGCGGCGGCGGGCTGAATAGCACTCCTGGATATAGCGGTTATACGATGCAAGTATATAATGGAGAATTATACCTGGGCGGCGAATACAATACCGTTTGCGGCCTTCCTGCACCGTCGATTGCCAAATGGAAAGGCGTTGCCCCCTGGGATTCCGTCGGCAACAATGCTGGCCTTTACTATGTCCAGTGTCTTGGAACCTATCACGGCAATCTGATCTCTGGAGGGGCGCTCACAATCTCCTATCCCGTGCGCGACTGGATCGGAAAATGGAATGGCAACGCCTGGGATACGCTCGGTTGCGGCCTGAATGGCGAACCGTGGGGCTTTGCTGAGTACAACAATGAACTTTATGCCTGTGGCGATTTTGATACTGCCGGAGCCCAGCCCGCGCTCGGCATCGCACGATGGAACGATACAGCATGGAATAGCGTCGGCAGCGGATTGGATTTGCTGTACACCAACCTTGATACCGTCATCAATATCAATAACGACACGTCGCTCTACCGGAAAGAGCATATTTACGCCATGTGCGTTTATAACAACGAACTTTACGTTGGCGGCATGTTCACAAAAATTGGCGGTGTGACAGTAAATTCCATCGCAAAATGGCACGACATCGGCGCAGCCATTGAGGAAACAGCTTCGCCAATATCGGTACTGACCTTTCCCAATCCAGCTTCTGACAAGATCCGTTTTGTTTTTTCATCACAACAAACGAATACTATCTTGCGTATTTATGACGCATCAGGGCGCGAAGTCTATAGCAGCCCGGTCACGGAGAAGGAAATGTCAGTCGATGTTTCCGGCTTTGCCGAAGGACTTTACTTTTTCCGCGCCGAGTCGGGTGGCGTGACGGTATCGAGGGGCAAGATTGTCGTCCGGTAAGCCCACATGTAGTTTTCGATTTCATTTCTTCGTTCAGCATCTTCCCAAATCCCGCAAACGATCAGCTTACAATTCAATTCAACGACGGCTTCTCAAAAAACAGTTCGCTTCGCATTCTCAATTCGATCGGGCAAACTGTTTTGGAAGAAGAACTTCCCGCAGAAGAGAAAACAGTTGTAATCGACATCGCCGGTTTCACAGAAGGAATTTATTTTCTGAATATTGCCGGCGAAAATCATCCGTTTCGCAAAAGCTGATCATCGGCCGATAAGGCATAACCCTGGCCCCTTGCCGAAATTTCTTCTACGATTCCTTCCTGTGCTGCCGGCGCGCTTTGCGCGCTGAAATTCCAAAACGTAACCGCGGTTACTTCTTCGGATGACAATGCGGGCAAGTCACCTGTCCCTTCTCCATCGCAGGACTGATATACGGAATTCCCAATCCCATCCCGCGCAGTACCAGCAGCAACGCCATCATGCCGACGAATACCGGAACCGCTTTGCGCAATTTAACGCGGATCGTTTCCGGAACGCGGTTGCCGAAGAACGACAGCGCAAACATTGCCGGCACCGTTCCCATGCCGAAGCTGAACATGAACAGCGCGCCCTGCAGCGCAGAGCCTGTTGCCGCCGCGCCCGCCAATCCCGCATACACAAGACCGCAGGGCAGGATGCCGTTCAGCAGCCCGATGAGCAGCAGCGCATCCATCCGCTTGCGACGGAATAATGCGCCGAGCGCCTGGTTCAGCTTTGCAAACGGTTTCGCGATGAGCGACGGCAGC
>CAMLEF010000145.1 GCA_946478675.1 uncultured Flavobacteriales bacterium
AGCATGCGCGATACCGGGATGCCCGTCCACGCGCTGACGACTGCAGCAATATCTTCGCTGTCGACTTCCTCTTTGATCATCGGGTTGCCGGAGCTTTGCATTTCGGCGAGCTTCGCTTTGGCTTTTTCCAGACGCTCTTCGGCTTCTTTGATGCGGCCGTAGCGAATCTCCGCCACTTTGCCGTAATCGCCGGAACGTTCTGCCTGCTCGGCCTCGAACTTTAAATTCTCGATCGCTTCTTTTTCTTTCTGGATGCTTTCGACTACTTCCTTCTCCATCTGCCACTGGGCGCGGAGGTCGGCGCGTTTGTCGTTCAGCTCGGCGATCTCGCGGGAAAGCTCTTCCAGCTTCGGCTGATCGTTTTCGCGCTTGATGGCTTCGCGTTCGATTTCGAGCTGGCGGATCTTGCGTTCGACGGCTTCGAGCTCCACCGGCATCGAGTTGATCTCCATGCGCAGGTGAGAAGCCGCTTCGTCCATCAGGTCGATCGCTTTGTCCGGGAGGAAACGATCGCTGATGTAACGCTGCGAGAGCTCTACGGCTGCAATGATCGCTTCGTCCTTGATGCGGACCTTGTGGTGCGTTTCGTATTTTTCTTTGATGCCGCGCAGGATGGAGATCGCATCTTCGGCAGACGGCTCATCGACGAGCACTTTCTGGAAGCGGCGTTCGAGCGCTTTATCTTTTTCGAAATATTTCTGGAATTCGTTCAGCGTCGTTGCGCCGATCGCGCGCAGTTCACCGCGGGCAAGGGCCGGCTTGAGAATATTGGCCGCGTCCATCGCACCTTCGCCACCGCCGGCGCCCACGAGCGTGTGGATCTCGTCGATGAAAAGAATGATCTCGCCATTGGAGCCGGTCACTTCTTTCACGACGGCTTTCAAACGTTCTTCGAATTCGCCTTTGTATTTCGCACCGGCGATCAGCGCGCCCATGTCGAGCGAGAAGATCAGCTTCGACTTCAGGTTTTCTGGAACGTCGCCGTTTACGATGCGATGCGCGATGCCTTCCGCGATGGCCGTTTTACCAACGCCGGGCTCACCGACGAGGATCGGGTTGTTTTTCGTGCGGCGGGAAAGGATCTGCAGCACGCGGCGGATCTCTTCGTCACGTCCGATGACCGGGTCGAGCTTGCCGCTGCGGGCCTGCTCATTCAGATTGATGGCGTATTTGCCGAGCGCATTATACGTTTCTTCCTGCGAAGCGCTGGTCACTTTCGAGCCTTTGCGCAATTCGCGGATGGCGGCTTTCAGGTCTTTTTCCGTGATGCCGTTATCCTTCAGCAATTGCGAAACCTGGTCGCCCGCATCGAGAAGTCCGAGCAGCAAATGTTCGATCGACACGAACTCGTCGCCGAATTCTTTCAGGCTGTTCGTCGCTTTTACAAGCGCGCGGTTCGCATTGTTCGAAAGGTAATTGCTGCCGCCCGAGCTTTTCGGGTACGACTGGATAATGCGGTCCACCACCTGCGTAATGAGCGCAGGATTGATGTTCATTTTCTTCAGCAGGAAAGGCGTCACGTTGTCGTCCACTTCGAGAATGCCTTTCAGGATGTGGCCGGTTTCGATTGCCTGGTGATTCGAAGACATGGCGATTTGTTGTGCCTGCTGAATCGCTTCCTGCGACTTTATCGTGAAATTGTTCAGGTTCATAACAGCTTTTTAAGCAATAGAGATTGAAATTCTACAATCTCCTTTGCGCAAAATCTGTTCCTAACGGGATAAAAAAAGGAAAAAAGCAATATTGACAGGAAGCGTCGAAAATCCCTGACGAAAAGGCGCTTAGCCCGGGAATTGCTGGCCTTTTTGACATTGTCGCAATACAAACGTCTTCTCCTGGACCGGGCCTGTTCTGAAACGAAACAAAGGAGGATAAAAAAGAGAAAGGCTGCCGTTTTCACAGCAGCCTTTCTCTATGAGAAGTTGTCGATTACTGAACAACAACGCGGATCGTGCTCGTGCTGCCTTCTGCAGTTACGTTCACGAAGTAAACACCAGCCGGAAGGTTGGAGGTGTTCAGCTGTACGTTGTTTTTGCCGGCGTTGAGGCCGCGGTTTTCAACCATTACATTCTGGCCGAGGGTGTTGGTCATCGTGATGTTCACGTTGCCGGATTTCACCAGGTCGAGGTTGAGGTTGAGCAGGTCGGTAGCCGGGTTCGGGTAAGCAGCAACAGAGCCGAAAGCAGCCGTGTTTTCTGCGATGCCGATCGCCAGGTTGAATTCGCTCTGCATGAAGTCGATGCCACAGTTGTAGTAGTGGTCGAACGTCGTAGCTAAGTCGTGCGCGCCGTTACGGTCGATCGAGTTCGTTACCGGAACCGAGTAGGTGGTGCCGTTGACGAGCGTTACGTTGGAAACGTAGTGGAAGTAGAAGTCCTGGGAGGTGGTGAACTGCTTGCGGGCGGTCCACATGCCGGTGGTCAGGTCAACTGCTTTACCGTAAAGGTCCGGGAGTGCGTTCTCTGCCTGGAGCGCCAGCGGATCGGAGTCAACCCAGAGGTAGAACAGGTGATCGCGGCTGGTGTTGGAAGAGATCTGGATACGAGCGTCGGTAGCGTAAGCAGCACCGCCGTTAGAACCGTCAACGAAGATCGTGGTGTTGTCGGAGGTCGTGGTCATCAGCGAGTCAACGAGAACAGCATCCCAGCTGTTGGTGGTCGTGTGAACGTCGTAGATGTAGTGACGAGCGGTCGTGCCGTTCTGGCCGGTGAGGGTCCAGGTGTAGCCGAGAGAGTCTTCGTCGTTGGAAGAACCGCTTTCGATCGTGCAAACGATGTGGAGCTGGCCGTTGTTGTCGACTACGACGTCAGAGCCCTGGTTCTGGCTGAACCACGGGTGAGCCTGGTTGTCGCTCGCAGCGATGAGGTGGTCGTTTACTACCTGGATGGTAGAGAAGTCGAAAGAAGGAAGCATGGTCCAGGTGGTGCCGCCGTCGGTCGTTTTGTAGGTGAGGGGCTGGAAGCCGCGTTTGTGCGGGTCCGTTTCGCCACCTGCAACACCGAAGAATACGCAGTAGCCGATCTGGCCGTTCGGGCTGAAGGCGAGGTGAGCCTGCGTGTAGGTGTCGGCCGTGCCGTCAGATGCGGTGTGGAAGGTCGGCTTGATGGAGTCCATCGACCAGGTAATGGTGTTGCCGTCCCATTTGCCTTTCATCAGGGTGCAGCCGCGGTACATCTGCGCGAGAGCGGTCGTGCCGTCGTCGTTCAGGTACAGACCGCCGGTTACCCATACGGTGCTGTCGGTGTTCGTCTGGATGTCAACGCGCGGGAACGAGTTCACGCCTGCGGTGATGACGTTGGTGTTCTGGGTTGCGCCGTTCGCCATGTTCTGGTAGTTGGCGTAGTAGCCATCCCAGGTAGAGCCGCTGGTGTACGGGCCGGTAGAAACGGTAACTGCGTTGGCAAGCGTGGTGTTGCCGTTGCCGTTCAGGATGGCACCCGAGGGGTAACGGAAACGTTTGCTGCCGAGGTTGGTCTGGTCAGCGTAGTAAGAAGAATCCCAGGTGGTGCCGCAGTCGGTCGTCCAGCTGTACTCGACGTAGCCGGAAGAAACGTTTGCGTCAGCCGACCAGTCCTGGCTGAGACGGTGGGTGAACATGACAACGTTCAGCGCCTGGTTAGCGGTCAGACAGTTCGACTGCGAAACGAGCAGGGTGAAAGCGTTGTAAGAGCTGGAAAATTTGGTACCCGCGGTGAGCGGCGTAGCGTTGTTGCCGTAACGGGCATTGGCATTGGCAGAAGCGAGGAAGTTTACACTGTTACCATCGGTCGTAGCAGCTTTGCTCAACGTCAGGTCAGCCTTCTTCACGCCACCAACTTTCGGTGCCTGGGCAGCAAGGCCGAGACCCGCTGTTACCCCGATAGCAAGAAGTAATCCTTTTTTCATTGGTTTAAGTATTGATTTTACAGGTTAGGAATTCAAAATTTTGAAAGAAAGCAAATGTAAACTTTTCCCACATTGCCTCCAAACAACCGCCGGTAACGCGATTTTACCGGTGATCTACAGGATGAAATATTTTTAAATCGGGTCAAAAGCGGTTGAAATTCCACATAAGATACGGCGAATTTTTACTTCCGGATGGCTTGCGGGGCTGTTCCGGAACCTTTATCCGCAATCAGGAACTAACTGATTCATAACAAACGGATTATTAGTCTCCCGCCCGGAGCAGTGAGGATTCTGCCGTTTTGGCGGGGAAAAGTTAGCGGCTGACTATCAGCTGTTTTTGTTGGGCTGATACTTTTTGCCGGGGAAAAGGGGGGATTTCGTATATCTTTGTATCCCTTTTACAAAAAGAAGGTCGCCGGCCGGCCTCATGTCTAACCGCTCTTATCGCCGGAATAAGAGCCATCCCGGAAAACCGGGAAACCCAAACGCCACAATGGCTGAAACTCAAACTTCACCCGCCGTACAGCCGGAATTCGACTGGAACACGGTAGGTAAAAAACAAGACGTTTATTCCAAGGAAGAGCTCGCGCGTCTCGAGTCACTTTATGGTGGTACGCTCAAGTCGATCAACGACCATGAAGTCCTGGAAGGCATTGTTGTTGCCAAAAACAACAAAGAAGTAGTCGTCAACATCGGCTACAAATCGGATGGCGTTATTCCGCTGTCTGAATTCCGCTACAACCCCGATCTCGGTATCGGCGACAAAGTGGAAGTTTACGTAGAAAGCCAGGAAGACAAAAACGGTCAGCTGGTTCTCTCTCACAAGAAAGCCCGCGCAATGAAATCGTGGGAGCGTGTCAACAATGCGCTCACCGGCGACGAAGTGATCAAGGGTTACGTGAAATGCCGTACCAAAGGCGGTCTTATCGTCGACGTATTCGGTATCGAGGCGTTCCTGCCCGGTTCCCAGATCGACGTCAAGCCGATCCGCGATTACGATATCTACGTTGGAAAAACGATGGAGTTCAAAGTGGTTAAGATCAACAACGAATTCAAAAACGTTGTCGTTTCCCACAAAGCGCTCATCGAAGAAGAACTCGAAGCCCAGAAGCGCGAGATCATCAGCAAGCTCGAAAAAGGCCAGGTTCTCGAAGGAACCGTCAAGAACATCACCAGCTACGGCGTATTCGTCGACCTCGGTGGCGTCGATGGTCTTATTCACATCACCGACCTCTCCTGGGGCCGTATCTCGCACCCGGAAGAGATCGTCAAGCTCGACCAGAAGATCAACGTCGTTATCCTCGATTTCGACGACCAGAAAAAACGCATTGCGCTTGGTCTCAAGCAGCTCACTTCTCACCCGTGGGAAGCGCTCAGCTCCGATCTCAAAGTCGGCGACAAGATCAAAGGCCGCGTAGTAGTGATCGCCGATTACGGTGCATTCGTAGAAGTGCAGCCGGGCGTAGAAGGACTGATCCACGTTTCGGAAATGTCCTGGTCACAGCACCTGCGTTCCGCACAGGATTTCCTGAAAGTGGGCGACGAAGTGGAAGCTGTTGTCCTCACCCTCGACCGCGAAGAGCGCAAAATGTCCCTCGGCATCAAGCAACTTACGCCTGATCCGTGGAAAGACATCCTCACCAAATACCCGAAAGGTTCCCGCCACACGGCGAAAGTCCGCAACTTCACCAACTTCGGCATCTTCGTCGAGCTGGAAGAAGGTATCGACGGCCTCATCCACATCTCCGACCTCAGCTGGTCGAAGAAGATCAAGCACCCGTCCGAATTCACGAAGATCGGCGAGAGCATCGATGTGGTTGTCCTGGACGTTGACGTGGAAAACCGCCGCCTCAGCCTCGGTCACAAGCAGCTCGAAGAAAACCCGTGGGATGTATTCGAAACCGTCTTCACCGTCGGTTCCGTACACCAGGGCACGATCGTGAGCGCGAACGACAAAGGCGCAGTGGTACAGCTTCCCTACGGTGTTGAAGCATTCTGCCCGAACAAACATTTGCTCAAGGCAGACGGCAACAACGCGAAAGTGGAAGAGACCCTCGACTTCAAAGTCCTCGAATTCAACAAGGACTCCAAGAAGATTATCGTTTCTCACCGCAATACGGTTGAAGCCATTGCCATCGAAGAAAAAGAAGGCCGTGGTGGTAAGAAGGAAGGCAAATCCGGTTCCAGCGACGAAACCAAGAAGGCTGTCAAGAAAGTCAAAGACAATCTTGAGAAGACGACCCTCGGTGACGTTTCTGCCCTTGCCAACCTCAAATCGCAGCTCGAAGACAAAGAGCAGGGTAAGAACGACTAATGACACTCCGGGTGTTGCAGTACTGATACTATTGCAACTCTCCCGGTGACTAAAAACTACGCCATGGTTTTTAGTTTGCACCCGGACGGTTTCGTCCGGGTGTTTTTTTTATCTGAAAGTTTCGCAGCTTTTTTTCTTGAATGCTGTAGTGTGTTTTCCTAAAATGCTATTTTTGCAACCCGTTTTGCCCCATTCCGCAAAACAGCAGTCATCATCGGGGTGTAGCGCAGTTGGCTAGCGCGCCACGTTCGGGACGTGGAGGCCGGAGGTTCGAGTCCTCTCACCCCGACTGATTTTACTAAGACCACTTCAGCAATGAGGTGGTCTTTTTTATTATTTGTAATCTGGTATAGAATGCTGATGAGTATGAAATATTTTGTCTACGTAATTGAATGTTGTCAATCGAAGAAGCGTTACACGGGATTATCCAGAGATCCGCAAAAACGGCTTGTCGAGCATAATTCCGGAAAATCAAAATTTACGAGTAGTTATGGGCCTTGGCGAGTGATTTATACTGAGCTAGTAGGAGAACTTCCTGCAGCGCGTCAACGTGAGAAATATCTGAAGACGGCAAGCGGTAGAAAATGGTTAGCGCGCCACGTTCGGGACGTGGAGGCCGAAGGTTCCCTGCCCGCCTGAAGCGGTCAGGCGGGGAGTCCTCTCACCCCGACTGATAAAAAAGACCGCTTCGTTCGAAGCGGTCTTTTTGTTTTAGGCATTAAGCTTTTAAAATTTCCACACCGAAGACCCCAAAGGTTTTTAAAACCTTTGGGGTCTTCGGTGATTGCCTGTGCAGCGATCTCAATCGTGCACAGGAAGCATAGAGAATGCAACCATGCCATGCGCCCCTCACGGCCGTTTGTTTCTTACCCAAGCAACAAAAGCAGCCAAGGCTGCAAAAACCAAAATTACGCCCGTCACGGAAGCTTCGCCGCGTGAAACGTGGAAAACAATTGCCGCCAGCATCAGCAGGATGACGAGCAGTGCTGTGAGTGTTGTCAGCTTTGGGCGGATGCGCAGCAGTGTCGGCAGGATGAGCCCGAGACCAGCCAATAGATCAATGATGCCGGTGAATTTGACGAACGCAGGGGCAACCTGTCCCGTCCACGGCCATTGTTGCGCGAGTTGGCTGACGGGTTGAAACAGTTTCATCCCCGCGGCCCAGAGCAGCATAGCAGCAAGCAATACCTGCATGATCCAAAGCGTGATGTGCAAGACTTTCGAAGAGCCGGATGGATTTTTCATGAGCGATTTTTTTCAAAAGTACCGCCCTGCACTTCCGGCGGAGAAGTACTATCCCGGAGGAAAGTGCTTTCTGCTGCGATAGCGCCGGAAAAAATCCAAACTTCGGCCATGCTTACAAAAGGCGGATGTCCCAAAACGATGCTTTCGATCCGTGATGCGCTGGAGGCGCTCGATGGAAAATGGAAGCTGCTTATTTTATTTGCGCTGTCGGGCGGACCGAAACGCTTTGGCCAGCTTTCGAAGGAAGTCGGCGGAATTTCCGACAAGGTGCTGGCGAAAGAATTGAAAGCGCTGGAGTCCAACAAGCTCATCCATCGCAAGCTGTACGATGCTTTTCCGCCGGTTGTCGAATACACGATCACCGATCATGGGAAATCGCTGGAGCCGGTGATGGAAGCTTTGCATTATTGGGGACTGGCGCACCGGAAAGAAGTTTTGGGCATTTAATGTTTAATGTTTAATGTTTAATGTTCAAGGTTCAATGTTCAAAGTTCATAGAGACGGCGGCTTAGGCGAACAGTGTTTGTTGGGGTGCAAATTATCGGGGGAGAAGAACGGGCGGTAGAAAAGTTGTGTGATCGAAAATCCGCTTGCGGTACTTTTGTTGCAAAATAAAAATCATGCGCCCGTTAGCCGCTGCTGTTATCCTGATCGCTCTCATCTTCTCGTGCAACAACGAGGAGAAACCCGTTTCTTCCGCCAATCTTTCCTCGTACCAGTGGATCATTGGTAACTGGGAAATGATGGATGGAAAAACGAAGATCACCGAAAGCTGGTCGCAGGTGGATGACAGCACGTTTGGCGGATCTTCTTCTGCGGTTGATTCTTCGGGGACGATTGTTTTCTCGGAGCGGATCGGGCTGCGCATGCGTAACGGCGTTGCGTTTTACACGGCTACGGTGGAAGGTCAGAATAACGGCAAACCGGTGGATTTTCAGATCACGGAATCGGATTCGACGCATTTTGTGGCGGAGAACCCGCAGCATGATTTTCCGAAGCGTATTATTTATCGCCAATCGAAAGCGAATGAGCTTCACGCGGCTGTGGAAGGCGATACGCCGGATGGATTGAAGCGGGAAGAGTTTGTGATGAAAAAGAAGTAAGCCGCTGATTACGCTGATTGACGCAGATTTTTTGCAGGAGAAATCAATCGTTGAAAATTCCGAAGCGCTCCTGCCAGGCCCGATAGGAGCGAAAAGCCCGGAGTGCGCGGGGCATGTGCGTGGCCGGACTTGCAGCGCATAGCGGGATGCGGCTTTCCGTGGAGAATGCTGCAGGCTCTTCCTCCAGAAAAATTATTTTCTCTTCAGCACGAGCGTGATCTTCTGTACGAGGTTGCCGCTGCTGTTGGTGCTGTAGATCGTCCATTCCTGGTGACGGCGCTTGTTTTCTGTAACGGTCCACACGCCTTCGAACTGATCGGGGAAATTGTGGTTCACATCGCCGTCTTCTTTCATGCTCACGCGATTGCCGTCGTAAAAAATGTAACCGGGATGCGCAGTGACGGAACCGTCGGGATGGTTCATGTTGGCGACGACGAGGTAATAATTGAACAGCGCATCGAGGGTATGCGTTTTGAAGAAAACGAATTCGCCGATGTTGCTTTGCGTGGAATCGGAAACGACGTGCTGCCCGAGCGAATCGTAATTCTCGTAATGGATCGATTCGATGGACCAGGTGCCGTCGCCGCGGTTGAGCTTTTTGACTTCCATGTCACCGACTTCGCACGAGGCGAGCGCGAGGGTGAAAGCTGCGAGGAGAAGAAGCGTGTATTTCATGATCAGTCCTGCGAGGATGAGAATTTAACCTGGATGCCGAATGCGAAACGGAAACCGCGCATGTCGTTGGAAATGGAGTTGCCGGTCATGTTCCAGGGGTTGTTGACGTACTCGTTCATGTCGCGCGGAAGGAACTCGTTGGTGCCTTTGAATTCGTTGAGGTCTTCGAACTGGTGGTATTCGGGTTTCTTGCGGCCTCCGTTGAAGAAATAGTCGGCAGTCACGCAAAGGTTCACCGGCCCGATGATGCGACAACCGAGTGTAACGCCGGGCCCGCCGGTAATGATGAAGTTGTCATAGCTGCCGTTGAGACTGTGATCAGCGCCGAAGCTGCGCGAGCCGTCGGGGAAAACGTAAATCGAATGAATCGTCGTGGCTTGAATGCCGAGGTTGATGTTGAGCTGTGCCCAGACCGGAATTTCTTTCGAGCCGCCGAAACGCACGCCGATGTTGGTGTTCGAGTTGCGCTGTTCCACTACGATGTCGCGGCCGGAGTTGTCGCTGAAGCGTGCTTCGACCGGTTCGGTTTTCGCTTTGAGGATGCCGAAGTCGATGATCATCTGCGTGTTTTCGCCGCCGAAGCCGAGGCCGAATTTGAGATAATCGCCTTTTGCAGGACCGAGCTTGCCGAAGCCTTTCGTAAGTCCGGCCGATTGCTGGTAGGTATTGTATGCGTTGAAGAAGACGCCGATCTCCTCGGACTTGTAATTCCAGAGGGAATAGCCGTATTCGGCGTAACCGAGGAACGTGATTTGTGCGGTCATCAGCACCGGCAAAAAGACCGCGAGCAGGGGAAGGAGGATCTTTTTCATCGGGATTATTTTTTGCCGAGTTTGATCGTGAGCGAGGTACCGAAATTGACGAAACGGTCGACGCTGTAGGTCTTGTAGTTCAGCTGTCCGCCGAAGAGCCAGTAGTCGAGGACTTCCATCTGGCTGCGCATCCACGGGAACTGGAAATAGAAGCGGAGCGTTGCCGGCCCGAAGGAGCGTTCGACCCAAACGGTTTGCGCGAGCGAAATGCCCAAAGCTCGCGAGACGGGGCGAGGCAACGCCCCGAACGTGCGGATCACCAGCCAGACGAGCGCGTACTCAATGCGGTGGCGCAGTCAGGCGAAGCGTGACGGTAGCAC
>CAMLEF010000146.1 GCA_946478675.1 uncultured Flavobacteriales bacterium
ATCTGCGGCGCGGTCTGCAGCGCATTGGGGTAGCACCCGAGCGAGCTGTCGGATTGCCCGTGCAGGCTGTCGTACACGCCCATGAGGTTGCACAAACGCATGCGCGGGTTGCTCATCGAATCTTTCACCAACTCGTAGCCGCGACGCGAAATCTGCAGCGAACGTGTCGGGTCGGTATACATCAGCGCGCGGGCGACGTGGTAGTCGCATTCCGCCTGCTTCATTTTTGTGGTGGCGTACTTTCCCGCGATCGTGAAATAAAACGCGCTGCTGTCGTCGTCGCCGTCTGTTTCATAATACATGCCGAGCTTTTCAGCCATGGCAAGCGTCTTTGCATTGTCGCGCTGTTGCACGGCATCGTGATACGCACGGTAAATGCTGTCGCGGTCCTGGGCGAAAGCGAAAAGGGGCAGGAGAGCAAGAGAGAAGATCAGCAGCAGGGGTCGCATGGCTCAAAAATAGCGCAAATGAATTATGGATAACGATTCCGCCGCTGCCGATGTTTGTATTGTCAATCAATTGCCGGGAAAAATGCGAATGATTACGGCACGCTCATTGTGGTAGCGAATACGTGAGCAGTTACGCGTGCACAGTGTAAAGAAACGCGCAACGTCACGAACGTGAAGTATTCAGCGGAGTAAAAATCCAACAGGAAATAAGCCGGGCAGCATAACCCCTACAATGGAAAAAGCAGTTCTCACGGACTGCTTTTTTCTTTGGTAAAATTCACGCGTTGAAACTAAAAGCGTAGGAATTGCCGGTATTGCTTGACGGCTACGTCCGAAACACTGACAAGGCTCATTTCCCGGTTGGAGCTGTTCGCGTTATATTTGCTTTGCAATGAAACGCGCAGCCATTCTGTTGCTGTTGTTCTTTTACTCCTGTGCCGTATCGGGAGCATCGTTGCATTTGCATTTCTGCGGATCGCACCTGCAGGAAATTTCCTTCGAAGGATTCTCTCATAAAAACTGCTGCTGCAAAAAGAAAATGCAGTCGCGGAGAAATTGCTGCGTAAATAAAATCGTCATCATTAAAGTCGACGGTCAGCAGAAGCAGGCTGCGACCACGGTTGTCCCGGAAAAAACGGAGCAGGTGTTGGCGGCGCTTCCTTCTTCGCAACCGCTGCATTCTTTCGCCAATCGCCGCATCGGTCTTCCTGTCAGCCATGCGCCGCCTTTGGTGCTGCAAGAGAAAGAAGCGTTGTTCCTTCTTCACGGCGTCTTCAGGATCTGAACATCCTGTTTTTTCTTGCGGAATCGCTTCTGTTATTTCCTGATCATTCATCAACCCAATCCTTTTTCTCAATGAAACTTCTTACTACGCTTGCGGCAGCCTGCTGTGCGCTGACCGCATTCGCACAAATCCCGAATAACGGTTTTGAAAACTGGACCACCGTCAATGGCACCTACGAAGTTCCCGACCAATGGGGAACGCTGAACAACACGACGGCGCCGTTCAGCATTTTTACCGTGACGAAAGGAACGCCCGGAAGTCCCGGCGCATCCTTCATGAAGATCACTTCGAAAACGATTGCCAACGTAGTGGTGCCCGGCATCGCGGTGAGCGGCGTGCTCGACTCGACTACGATGCAGCCGAAATCGGGATTCGCTTTTTCGCAGCGACCGGTCGTCTTCACCGGTAAATGGCAGCACATGGTTTTCGGCAGCAGCCAGGGATATGTCGCCGTTACGCTGACGCGATGGGACAACGTCAATAACCAGCGCGAAGTCGTCGCAACGGCAATCGATACGCTGAGCGGCATGGCGATGGCGTGGGCGAATTTTTCGATCAACTTCACGTACCAGACCGGCAATAACCCGGACACCTGTATCATCGTGCTTGCGGCGAGCGGTTCGACACCGAGCAACTTCGATTACCTCTGGGTCGACAACCTCGCGTTCTCCGGCACGGTGGCCGGTGTTGCAGAGCAAAGCGCCATCAGCAGCTTCGGAGTATTCCCGGATCCTGCCAATGATCTGCTGAACGTGGAGCTGCAATTTTCTTCTCCGCAGCAAACAACGATCGAAGTCTGTGACCTCGGCGGGCGCGTGGTGCTCACGCAGGAAGTTGGAACGCTCAGCGGAACCACGAAACAAACGCTCGACGTTTCCGCGCTGGCGAAAGGCGCTTATGTGTTGCGCGTGATCACGGAAAGCGGCATGCTGGCACGAAAAATTATCATCGAATAAAAAATACGATTAATGAAAACCCTCTTTGCCATCAGCCTCCTTGCCGCAGGTGTTCCGCTTCTCGCGCAGAACCCGCTGTTCATTCCCGACACGCTGAGCGGGCCGAATTATTCGCTGACGATGCACATGGACAGCGTGCAGTTTCTCCCGGGAAACATCACGCATACCTACGCGTTCAATAATTTCAGCTACCTCGGGCCGACGCTTATCCTCAACAAAGGCGACAACGTCAGCATCACCGTCAACAACCAGATCGACGACACGACGACGGTTCACTGGCACGGGTTACACCTGGCAGCTGTCAATGACGGCGGCCCGCACACGCCGATTCTCATGAACAGCTCGTGGAATCCGCAGTTCACGGTGATGGACAACGCCGCAACGTACTGGTATCATCCGCACACCGATATGAAAACAGCGGCGCAGGCCATCAAAGGCGCTGCCGGCATGATCATCGTGCGCGACAACGTGGAAGCGGCGTTAACGCTCCCGCGCACGTACGGCGTCGATGATTTTCCGATCGTGGCGCAATGCCAGCAGTTCGATTCGCTGAACCAGCAAATGCCGCGCGGCATGGAAGACAGCACGCTGCTCATCAACGGTACGATGAATCCGTATCTCAACGTGCCGGCGCAGGTGGTGCGCATGCGTTTGCTGAATGCGTCGGGCGAGCGTGTGTTCAACTTCGGCTTCACGAACAACCAGCCGTTTTACATGATCACTTCCGACGATGGTTTGCTCGCTGCGCCGTTCCTGACGACACGCATTCGTTTAGCGCCGGGAGAACGCGCGGAGATTCTCCTCGATCTCTCTTCGATGAACGGACAATCGTTCTACCTCATGTCGTACGGTTCCGAATTGCCGGTGGGTGTGCAGGGTGGCCCGACGATGCCGATGCAAAGCGGTCCGCCGATGGACAGCCCGCTGAACGGCGTCGACTACAACATGCTCCAGGTGAATGTCGGTCCGCCGACTGCGAATCCCGTGACGACGATCCCTTCGACGCTGACGACGCTCAATACGTATTCCATCACGCAGGCGAACATGACGCGCACGATCAACTTCACTGCCGATAATATGATGGTGATGGACGGGCCGTTCTATTTTAACGACAGCACGTTCGATATGATGCGCATCGACTATTCGATTCCGCTGAACAGCATCGAGATCTGGACGCTCAACAACCAGACGATGGTAGCGCATCCGTTTCATTTGCATGGCATGCCGTTCCACGTGCTCGATCGTGACGGCTCTGCGCCCGGCACGGAAGAAAGCGGCTGGAAAGATGTCGTATTGGTGAAGCCGATGGAAACGGTTCGCTTCATTACGAAGTTCACCGACTTCCCGGATACCACGATCCCGTACATGTACCATTGCCACATTCTCATGCATGAAGACGACGGCATGATGGGACAGTACGTGATCACGCCCAATGCCGTTGGTGTAAACGAGCCTGCGGTTGCAGCTGCGGTGCCGCTGTATCCGAACCCGGCTTCGGGCGAAGTCGTATTGTCGCTCGAAGCAGGATCGACGGTTTCCGTTTACAATGCGATGGGGCAGCTGGTGTTTACAGCAGTCGCTGCGGAAAATACGCTCCGTCTCGACGTGCAGTACTGGAGAGAAGGCATGTATTCGGTTTCGGTGATGCAGAAGGATAAATCGGGAAGCGCGCGGTTTATCGTACAGCATTGATTTTAATTTTTGCCGGAATGAAAAAGCGTCTCACCCGGGGCGCTTTTTCTTTGGTGATAAAAGTGACAAAGCTTCTTTTTTGACCGGGCGATCTTTGAAACGTTAGACAAATTGTACCCCTTATGGAATGGCAAAATGTAATGAGCATTGCGCTGATCGGTGCGGCGGCGGGATTTCTCGCGGGACTGCTCGGGCTTGGTGGCGCAATTATTATCATCCCGGCGCTGGTGTTGCTGGGCTATTCGCAGCAAACCGCACAGGGAACAGCGCTGCTGATGATGGTGCTGCCGGTTGGTGCGCTGGCTGCGTGGCAGTATTACCAGAAAGGTTTTGTGGACGTGAAAGTCGCGCTGATCATGGCTGTATTCTTTGTTATCGGCAGCTATTTCGGCGCGCGGTTCGCGACACAATTGCCGCAGGTGACGTTGCGCAAAATTTTCGCCGTGATGCTGGTGATCATCGCGGTAAAAACGTGGCTGCAGAAATGATCGTGTAACAAAAGTTACAACCCGGAATTCCAAAGCGGCGGAACTTTGCCGCAGATAAACGAAGAGACAATGACCTTCTTACGCAAATACAGGCTGACGCTGCTGGGCATTCTTACCGGCGCAATCGCAGGCTACCTCTATTATCACTTTGTGGGTTGCGCGAGCGGCACCTGCCTGATCACTTCGAAGCCGGTGAACAGCACGTTGTACGGCGCGCTGATGGGTGCATTGTTCTTCAATATGTTTCAAAAAGAAAAAGTAAAAACAAACGAACATGAACATCGAAAAGATCATTAAAGAAAAGCAGGGCACTATCGTTGACGTGCGCTCGCGCGGTGAATTTATGGGCGGACACGTGAGCGGTTCCGTCAATATCCCGCTGCAGGAAATCGTAAATCGTTTGCCGGAGATCAAAAGCCTGAAAGCGCCGCTCGTGCTTTGCTGTGCGTCGGGCAACCGCAGCGGGCAAGCGTATCACTTCCTGGCGCAACAGGGCGTCGAATGCGTGAACGGCGGTTCGTGGCTCGACGTGAATTACTACCAGTCGCAGGGCTGATAACAATCATACAGGAGGCTGTTTCGCGAAATAGAAAATGTTTCGTGTTACAGCCTCTTGATATAAAGAATCGAAATACCTTACCTTTGTTATATGCGTAATCAACGTTTTATCCTGTTTTGGCTCTGGCTGGCTTTTGCCGTCGTGTTGGGACACAACGTTGTTCCGCATCACCACCAGGACCAGGAAACCGGGGCTATTCCCGGCGATCCGCATCACCACGGCGACGAAGACGACAACGCGCTCGCCGATTTCTTCAGCCATTTCGCGCACAGCTCTTCGACCACCACCGTCACGTTCCTCGACGGCAGTCACACGCTGCAGGTTGATCTGAAACAGACGCCTGCTGAGCCTGCGCTGCTGACTGATCTTCATTTTTCCGCTTACGATATTTTTGTTCCGCAGCAACTGCCATCCTGGAGCGGTTTGCTGCTCTCTCCTGATTTTTCGCGGCATCTTCCTTCCCGCGCTCCCCCGCTTGCCTGATTCCTCCGGACCCCGCGTCCATTGATTGTTTCTTAGCAGGAACAGTCGCACTTCTCTATCTTAGTTTATTTCCAAGACAACTTCAATGAAGTACATCCTCATTGCCGTGCTCGCGTTTACCGTGATCACCGGCTGCAAGAAGAACGGGACGGGCGGAAAAGCCAACGTTCACGCCAACATCAAGCACCATACGACGCCGATCAAGGGCGCAACACTTTACGTCAAGTTCGACGCGAAGGAGCTGCCGTCCGATCCCACCAATAATTACGACCTGAAAGAAACCGGTTGCAACCTCTGCACGGATATTCACGTGGAAGGATTGCTCCCCGGAAATTATTACCTGTACGCGGTGGGTTTCGACAGCACCATTATGCAGCCCGTTTCAGGCGGAACGTCTGTGCGCATTCCGTGGAGCAACCGGAAAAACGATATTGAAACGGATGTTCCTGTTGTCGAATAATAATTTGACTGCCGCCTGCTTTACTGCCGGCGGAAAAAACGCTTTGCTATGCTTAATCAAATCATATCGTTCTCGATAAAAAACAAGCTCATCGTCGGCATTTTCGTCCTGGCGCTGATCGGTTACGGCAGCTACCAATTCACGCGGCTGCCGATCGACGCAGTGCCGGATATCACCGACAACCAGGTGCAGGTCATTACGATCTGTCCTGCGCTGGGTGCTCCCGACGTGGAACGCCTCATCACGTTTCCCATCGAGCAGGGGAACAGCAATATTCCCGGGTTGAAAAACATCCGCAGCTTTTCGCGCTTCGGTCTTTCGGTTGTGACGATCGTCTTCGATGATGACGTCGACGTGTACTGGGCGCGACAACAGGTTTCGGAACGCCTGCAGGGAGTGCAGGAACAGATCCCGAAAGAATTCGGCATTCCGAAACTCGCGCCGGTAACGACGGGCCTCGGTGAGATCTATCAATACACCGTGCGGCCGGAAAAAGGTTACGAGAAAAAGTACACCCCGATGGAGCTGCGTACCATCCAGGATTGGATCGTGCGCCGGCAATTGGTGGGCGTGCCGGGCGTGGCCGACGTGAGCAGCTTCGGCGGCTACCTCAAGCAGTATGAAATTGCCGTCGATCCTGCGAGGCTCAACGCGAACAACATCACGATCAGTGACGTGTTCAATGCGCTGCACAGCAACAACCAGAACACCGGCGGCGCTTACATCGAAAAAGGACCGACGGTACTTTTCATTCGCAGCGAAGGCCTCGTCGGCGATACGAACGACATCAAAAACATCGTCGTGAAAACGCTCGCTGACGGAACGCCGCTTTTTGTGCGCGATGTCGCGGAAGTGCGTTACGGTCATGCGACGCGTTACGGCGCGATGACCTACAACGGCGAGATGGAAGTTTCCGGCGCGGTGGTGATGATGCTCAAAGGCGCGAACAGCAACGAAGTCATCGGCAACATCAAGGAACGCGTGGCGCAGATCCAGAAAACATTGCCGGAAGGCGTAGTGATCGATGCGTTCCTCGACCGCACGAAAATGGTGAACAGCGCGATCGGAACGGTGGAGCAGAATCTTCTCGAAGGCGCGCTCATCGTCATCTTCATTCTCGTGCTGTTCCTCGGCAACCTGCGCGCAGGATTCGTCGTCGCTTCCGTTATTCCGCTGGCAATGCTGTTTGCCGTGATCATGATGAATCTCTTCGGCGTGAGCGGAAACCTGATGAGCCTCGGCGCGCTCGATTTCGGATTGATCGTCGACGGCGCTGTGATCATTGTGGAAGCGGTGATGCACCGGCTCTCGCACAGTACGAAGTTCGGTCACGCCGCGCGGCTCGACCAGGCGACGATGGATGCGGAAGTGAAGAGCTCGGCCCGCCGCATGATGAACAGCGCGGTGTTCGGGCAGATCATCATTCTCATCGTGTACCTGCCGATCTTCACGCTGCAGGGCATCGAAGGAAAAATGTTTCGCCCGATGGCGCAGACGGTTGCTTTTGCGCTGCTCGGCGCGTTCATCCTCTCGCTGACGTATGTGCCGGTGATGAGCTCGGTGCTGCTGAGCAAAAATGTATCGAGCCGCAAAACCATTTCGGATCGCATGATGGACCGTGTCGGACGCTGGTACCGTCGCGGGCTCGACAAGATCATGAACATTCCGAAGACGACGGTCGGCATTGTGATTGGACTTTTTGCTTTAGCGGTGATCGTGATGACGCAGCTCGGCGGTGAATTCATTCCTTCGCTCGAAGAAGGTGACTTCGCTGTAGAAACGCGCGTGCTCACCGGCAGCAATCTTAAAACATCGACGACTGCCGTTTCCACCGGCGCGCGCCTCCTGCTCGAGAAATTTCCGGAAGTGGAAGAAGTCGTCGGCAAAACGGGCAGCAGTGAAATTCCCGTCGACCCGATGCCGATCGATGCGAGCGACATGATGGTGATCCTGAAAGACAAAAGCGAATGGACCTCGGCAAAGTCATTCGACGAGCTCGCGGAAAAAATGAGCAAGGAGCTCGAAGCGGTGCCGGGTGTAACGTTCGGCTTCCAGTATCCCGTGCAAATGCGTTTCAACGAGCTGATGACCGGCGCCCGACAGGATGTGGTCTGCAAGATCTACGGCGAGAATCTCGATACGCTCGCGCTGTATGCGAAGAAGCTCGGCAACATCGTGAACACCATCGACGGCACGCGTGATCTGTACATCGAAGCCGTCACCGGCATGCCGCAGATCGTCATTCGCTACAACCGTCCGGCAATCGCGCAGTACGGTTTGAAGATCGAAGACATCAACAATGTCGTGACGACGGCGTTCGCAGGACAGAGCAGCGGCATGGTGTACGAAGGTGAAAAACGTTTCGACCTTGTCGTGCGCCTGCTCGGTGAGCGACGGAAAAACCTGCAGGACGTGCAAACGCTGCTCGTGCCGACGCCTTCCGGAACGCAGGTGCCGCTGTACCAGGTGGCGAGCGTGGAAGAGGAGGATGGCCCGAATCAGATTCAGCGTGAAAATGCGCAACGAAGAATCGTCGTCGGTTTCAACGTGCGTGGCCGCGACGTGCAGAGCATCGTGAAGGAATTGCAGGAGAAGGTGAACAAGCAGGTGAAATTTCCTCCGGGATATTTTCCGAAGTACGGCGGTGCGTTTGAAAATCTCGAGAAAGCGAAGAAGCGTCTCGGCATTGCGGTGCCCGTTTCGTTGCTGCTCATTTTCCTGATGCTGTATTTCGCATTCCGTTCCGTGAAGCAGGGATTGCTCATCTACACGGCCATCCCGCTTTCGGCGATCGGCGGCATTTTTGCACTGGCGCTGCGCGGCATGCCGTTCAGCATTTCGGCGGGCATCGGCTTCGTTGCATTGTCCGGTGTAGCGGTGCTGAACGGGATCGTGCTGATCGCGGAGTTCAATCGTTTGCGCAAAGAAGGCCGCGATGATCTCCGGCAGATCGTGCACGAAGGAACGGAAACGCGACTGCGCCCGATCCTGATGACGGCGTTCGTTGCTTCGCTCGGATTTTTACCGATGGCATTGAGCAACGGTGCCGGTGCCGAAGTGCAGCGTCCGCTCGCAACCGTTGTCATCGGCGGATTGCTGATCGCAACGTTCCTCACCTTATTCGTTCTTCCCGTGCTTTACATCCTTTTTGAAAAACGAAACATGAAACCGAAAGTCCAGGCTTCTTCCGCCTTGCTGATCCTCGCGTTCCTGCTGGGCGCATCGCAGGCCAAAGCGCAAACGCCGATCACGCTGCAGGCAGCAACCGATACTGCCTTGAAGAATAATCTTTCGCTGCGCAACGAAAAGCTAAACGCAGATTATTTGCAGGCGATGAAAGGAACAGCGTGGAATGTGCCGCAAACGACTGTCGCCGGTGAATACGGCCAGATGAACAGCGCGTATTCCGATAATCGCATCAGCATCACGCAGAGCGTGCAGTTTCCATCGGTGTACACGCGGCAGAAAACGGTGCTGAAAAGCGAATGGCAAAGCGGCGTGTTGAATGTCGCGTTGAAAGAGAACGAGCTGCGCAAACAGGTGGCGGAAGTGTATTACGACATGGTGTACCTGTTGCAGAAGAAAAAATTGCTGCAGCACACCGACAGCATGTACGCGACCTTCCAGCAAAACGCAGAGCTTCGTTTCCGTAAAGGCGAAAGCAACGTGCTCGAAAAAGCTACTGCCGAAACACAGCGCGGACAAATCGCTCAGCAGCTGCTGCAGCTGGACCAGGACCTCGCCGTCTTGCAATTGCGATTCAGACTGCTGCTGAATACGCCGTTGAGTTATTTGCCGGCGGATGAAACAAAGCTGCCGCTGCCCGCCACTGCCGACACGACTGCGATTCGCCGACATCCGTACGTGAATTTGCTTCGGCAGCAGCAGGAGACGGGACGTGCGCGTTACCGGCTGGAACGTTCGAAGCTCGCGCCGGAATTGTTTTTTACTTACAACAACATGAGCATGCGCGGCTACGGCGCCGACGAGCAGTTTTATAATTCAGCGGCGCGTTTCCAGTCGTTCCAGGTCGGCATCGGTATTCCGTTGTTCTTCTGTGCGCAGCGCTCCGGCATTCGTGCGGCGAAGATCGGCTGGACGATGGCGCAAACGAATTACGAAGCGGGCGTGCAATCCATGCAGCTGCAGTACCAGCAGGCGTGGGCGACGTACACAAAAAATCTTCAGCAGGTTTCTTATTATGAAAATGCCGCGCTGAAAAACGCCGACACGATCGCATCTGCCGCCGATGAGCAATACAAAAGCGGCGAGATCAGTTACCTCGAATGGGTGCTGCTCACCAACCAGGCGATCGCCATCCGCAGCGAATACCTCGACGCGGTAAAAAATCTCAACCTCAGCATTATTGAATTGAACTCCTTTTTGAAATAACAGCCATGAAATATTCTCTTTTCTTCCTCGTCGTGCTGCTCTATGCCTGCGGCAGCAAACCCCAACCGGAA